>NZ_JAFLCJ010000010.1:0-227709 GCF_017302695.1 Leptolyngbya sp. UWPOB_LEPTO1
ATGTTTGGGCGGATTCGCGGCTATATCTCCACGCTCAAAAAGCAAGGGGTGAATGTCCTCGAAGCACTCAAGCAAGTTTTCTTGGGCAACCCGACAATGCCAACGGTGCTTCAGCCTGAGTAGTTACTCAAGAACACAAAATATTGAATCTTCGATGTCTTGAAACAAAAGAGCAGGCTGAATAAACACATCTACTGAATGTCCTTTCCATCGTTGAGAAAGACGCTTCTGGATTTCTATGATGCTCTCATTTGTCTTCAATTCAAATGTTGCACTATTAGACATATATTTCTGCCAGAGTATCTACTAAACACTATTTTCCTAACAATATGAGAGATTAGAAGAATGATTCGAGGGAGAAAATCATGCCAGCGATCGTAAAACTCACCGTTAAAGACACTTGCAGAAATCCCCTCCTCGCTAAACTTTCCAAAAACATCCTGAAAAAGAAGCTGAGTCAGAAAAGATTTAATGTCGATCTCAGATCTTGGTTCGGATACTAACTATCGTTCTGAATCATAGTCAAATAATATGGTGATGATAAAATAAAGCTAGAATTTCTTGACGAGCATCGCTTATGAAATTAGATGAAATTCAAGACCAAGCTTTGAAACTGTCCCATGAAGAACGGTTGCAGTTAGCCAATGCTCTAATGAAATCTCTTCAACCGACTTCCAGACCAGCAGCTAAACGTGCAGGACTTGCTGAAAGTTTGTTTGGAATTGCAGAAACAGATACACCACCTCCCTCAGATGAAGAAGTAAGAGAAATATTAGACGAACGTTTGGCTCAGAAGTATTTATAATGCGGGTTCTTTTTGATACAAACATTCTGCTAGATGCAATTCTAACTAGAGGACCATTTGATACAGATGCGAGATTTTTGCTAACCGCAGTCGAATTAGGTCGAATTATAGGATTTGTTTCAGCCACAACCATCACAGATGTGTATTACTTGGTAAGGCGACAGACAAGAAGTGCTGAGATTGCGATGACTACTGTGAATCGTCTGATGGAATTGATGGAAATTTGTACCGTCGATCGTAATGTTTTAGAGCAAGCAATCCTTTCAAATCAGAGTGACTTCGAGGATGCCGTCCAGATTGCTTGTGAGATCGCCCTGAGTTTAGATGCGATCGTCACTCGTGATGTTTCAGGCTTTACAGATTCAGCAATCCAAGTGTTATCTCCTAATGTCTTGAGAAATCAGGTAGAAGATGCTCAAAACTGAGATTGAAGAACAATCACTTTTAAATAGTTAGCAATTTGAACTTCCGGATTTTTGAAAATCAATTCGTATCTAACGAGTAAGTTTTCATACTAAGAAAATGATCAAACTTACTTATCTCCCCGCAATTTTAGTAGGATTTCGATTTGCGATCGCGCCCTTTCTCCTATTAGATGCTCTCGATGGAGCAGTTACAAATTGGTTTCTTTGCGGTTATATTCTCGCGATCGTTTCTGATATTTTCGATGGCATTATTGCTCGTAAATTAAAAGTGAGCACCCCTCAACTTCGTCAAGCAGATAGTTGGGCAGACATCTGTTTATTTCTCTGTCTTGCTTTGAGTACCTGGCTCGTTTATCCAACGGTTATTCTTGATTTTAAAATCCCCTTATTAATTGCTGTTGCGGCGCAATTTCTTCTATTTTCAATTAGCTTGATTAAGTTTAGGAAGCTTCCCAGTTTTCATACTTACACCGCAAAGGCTTGGGGATTAGCTTTACTGGTGGCAGCGATCGCACTGTTCGGATTCGGTTATGCTCCGACACTTTGGGGCGCGATCGTCCTCTGTTGGATCAATAGTTTGGAAGAAATTGCCATGACATTCATCCTGCCTGCTTGGACATGTGACGTTTTGAGCATTGTTCATGCGCTCAAATTGCGACATGAATGATTAGAGATCTCATCTAAACCAAAGGTATTTGTTACAAATTCGCTCAAAGTGGCAAGACTAGAAGTACTCAAACTCACTGTTCCCAAGCTGCGAAGGAGTGACGATCGATGGAATATGCAATTCCAGAACTAGAACCGATTAGCCGCCAACTGATGAATCTCGATCGACCCAAAAAAGCCAAAATGCTCGTCGTCGATGATGAACCCGACAACCTCGATCTGCTCTACCGGACATTCCGTCGCGATTTTAACGTCCTGAAAGCAGAAAGCGGCATCCACGCGCTGAAATTGCTCTCCGAAGAAGGCGAAGTCGCTGTGATCATTTCTGACCAACGGATGCCCGAAATGAAAGGAACCGAGTTCCTCAGCCGCACAGTGCCGAACTTCCCCGACACCATGCGGATTATCCTTACAGGCTTCACCGATGTCGAAGATTTAGTCGAAGCCATTAACTCTGGACAAGTTTATAAATACATCACCAAACCTTGGGATCCCAACGAGTTAAAAGCCGTTGTCCAACGAGCAGCCGAAACTTATGAATTATTGAAACAGCGCACAGAAGAACTGCGTCGATCGCAATCGCAAACGGCGCTCTTATCCTCGATTGTTGGAGTCGCCCAAAGCGCAACCAGCGTTGAAAGTACATTAGAGCCAATCGCTACCGCCTTTGGTCAAAACTTCCTTGCCGATCTCTGTACCATTCAATTAATTGAAAATGGTGCATTTACGAATAGTGCAACCTATGGTGCAAGTGGTACCTCCGATATAGCAGCATCTTCATTAGTGAAAGAAGCGATCGCATCTCAAAGTATGCAAGTCGCAACCGAAGCAGAAGATCCCAGTTTCGGCGCACATCTCGTCGTCCCAGTCACACTCCGAGGCGAAGTATTAGCCGTTCTCTGCCTGCAATGGAAACACCCGCAAAGCCTGAGAGAAGACGAACTGCTGCTGCTGCACCTCTCAGCTCAACAAGTGGCATTAGCCATCACTTGTAGCCGCTCCGCTCATATTGCAGTCGCAGTATAGCCAAATCAGCGTTTCTCTAAAATCCCTGTCGCAACTACACCTCTCGAAACTTAAAATTTTAGAGAGACCCATTTTAGAGAAGCGCTTATCTTAATGAATTCTGATCATATTCAAGCTTTATTCGATCGTATTGCTCCCGTCTACGATGAGCTAAATCACGGACTGAGTTTCGGAATGCACCGCATCTGGAAACAGATGACAGTCAAGTGGAGCGGTGCCAAACCTGGAGATACCTGTCTGGATTTGTGCTGCGGAAGTGGCGATCTGGCTCAAATGCTGGCAGAAAAAGCAGGCAGAACCGGACAAGTTTACGGAGTTGATTTCTCAGCGGCTCAGTTAGAGGTCGCACGCGATCGCAGTGAACGCCGCTGCATCAAGCCTCCGATTCACTGGATTCAATCCGATGTCTTAAATCTTCCACTTTCAGACAATCAATTTGACTGCATCACGATGGGCTATGGCTTACGAAACGTGGTTGACATCTTAAGCAGTTTGAAAGAAATCCATCGTGTTCTCAAACCTGGCTCAAAGGCCGCAATTCTCGATATGCACCGTCCTGACAGTGCGTTCGTCAGAACTTTTCAACAGTGGTATCTCGATGAAGTCGTAGTTCCGGCGGCTCAACGCATGGGCTTTACTGAAGAATACGCCTATATCGCGCCCAGTCTTGATAAATTTCCAACGGGTCGCGAGCAAGTTCGCCTTGCCGAGCAAGCAGGTTTTGCAACTGCCACCCATTACCCGATCGCGGGCGGTACGATGGGAGTATTGGTTATTACGAAATGAGGCGATCGCCTCTCCTGAAATCCTGTGGATCTCTCGACGCTCTGGCTATTTGTTGGACCTCCTGTAGTTGGCGGTGTGATTGGCTATTTCACCAATGACATCGCAATTAAGATGCTGTTTCGCCCTTATCGAGCAGTTTATATCGGGCGACGGCGAATTCCGTTTACGCCGGGTTTGATTCCAAGAAATCAAGAACGACTGGCAAAGCGAATCTCTGACACGATTATGGGATCGCTATTAACGCCCGAAGAATTACAAAATTTGGCGCGACGACTGTTGCAAACAGAACGTGTGCAGGCTGCAATTCTTTGGTTGTTAAAACTATCGATCGAACAACTTCAAGAAAGCAAAGAACAAAAAACTGCAAAAATCTTAGGAAGTATTCTGAGAGATCTATTTGGGCAGTCTTTGCCTCGATTGCTGAAGGTTGTAGCCAGACAAGAAGAATTTCTTGAGGATCAGTTAAATCACATTTTTGATCAAGTCATTTTAGAGTTTCAGCTGAGTGAAGAACAAGCAGAGAAGCTGTCAGAATGGTTAATCGAAATTGTCATTCCACCTGATGTCTTGCGGCAGACATTAATCGATTTTTTGACCGATCGTAATATTCAAGTCATCGACGAAGGCTTCCGAGAAAAAACAAGCGGAACTTACTGGGTTGTTGCTAATTTATTTGGAGTACGGAATACTCTAACTCGTCTGAGAACGTTTTGTTTAGATGAGAAAGAAAATAGCAATGCCGTTCTAGCAGAGTTGACTTTCTCGTTAGGAGTCAAGCAGCGATTTAAAGAATGGCTACAGAATCTATCGTTACAAAATCTTCCTGTTGCAACAGTGAGACAACTTCGCAAAACCATGCGGGATAGTGTTCGTCACTATCTTCAAGATCGTGGCTCAGATGTCTTGCAAGGATTGAGCCAATCTGTCGATTGGGAAAATGTCGCATCTGTTGTTCTGAATCGCTTACAAAACTCAGAAGCAGTTCTTTCTTCTCTAGATCTAGTTAGCGAAGAATTAGCGCTCATTTTAGAGCGTTATTTGGAGAAAGATTTGGAGAAAATTGTCGCTCAAGCAATTCCAATCCTCAATATCGATCAAGTGATCACGGATCGAGTAAAAGCGACTTCTCCTGCTGATTTAGAAGCTGCAATTAATGGAATTGTGCGCAGCGAATTACAAGCGATCGTCAATCTAGGTGGAATTCTAGGGCTAATCATCGGAGCGCTTCAATCTGTTTCTCTTATGATTCGCTAAGCTGATCAGGTGAGGTCAAAATATCTTCTAAAATATCAACAATTCCGCTTCTATTCTCATAGACAAACACGAGATGATCTTTCGCACGAGTCATTGCAGTATAAAGCCCTGCTTGTTCTTCAAATTCCTCGGAAATCTCAGACAGTACGATAATCACAGCATCAAATTCAATACCTTTTGCTGCATTCCAAGAATCAATCAAAACCGACGATCGAGCCGTAAAATTCTTATCTCGTTCTGACGAGGTCATCGGTGCATGATGACTCACGCCTAAGCGAAATAACTCTTTGCTGATTTGAGTTTTTATGGCTCTTGCCTTTTCATCACCTGAATGAAATAGAATTCCGATCGAGGATTTTGCACAACTTTCTAGAGCAGTCTTGACTTGATTTGCAATCTCGATCGCAATTTTTTCTGATTCAATCTGAACTAAAAGAGGAGAAATTCCAGAACTCCGAGATGCTTTCTTTTTCGGTTCAATCAGTTTATCGATCGACGGACTATTTTCGCGTTTTTCGACTTTAATCTCCGCTTTCGCTAAGGTAGGTTGAATAAACTTCCAAGCCAGTTCTAGAATTTCGGGCGAATTGCGGTAATTGAGATCAAAGATTTGCGATCGTCCTACAACATCAATTCCTAGTTTTGCCCAACTCCAGCCGCTTCTCCGACGATGTTCCTGCCCATATACAGATTGAGTATTGTCATAAACAAAGAATAGAGAATTCGTTTGACGATCGAGAACTTTCAATAACGCTTGAAACCATTCATCATAAAAATCTTGCGCTTCATCAACTAGAATTGCTTGATAATTCAAATCCGATTGATGTGCCAATTCAATCAACTTTTGTCTCGATTCTCTTGCTCGATCAGATACATAGCGATATTGAAAATTTTGAAACGCCCAACGATGGAATGTACTACATTCAACAGGATAAGTTAAGTTTGATTCAATCCATCCTTGCATGTAGCGATTGTAGGAAAGAACAAGAATACGATCAAATTGTTCTTCTACCAATTTCTTCACTCTTTGTTGCAGCACCAAAGATTTACCAGAACCAGCTACACCTCGGATTAAAGAATGCCCTCGAAGATTGAAATTCCTTGCCTGCTTCTGGGTCTCATCTAGCTCTGAAAAAATCGACCTCTGATGCATTGTTTTCTGAAAGTCAATCCACTGCATTCTTTTTCTCTCAAGCATTGCCTTGCCAGAGTGCCCAAGAATTTAATCTCGATCACTTAAAATCAGTCAGCTAGGAAACGAGATGATGCAGTTTATCGAGGGAGACTTCGTATCATCAGTCTGGATTTCAATCTTGAACGAACTCAACTATTCGTCTTCCTCACTTTTCATTAATTTCTCAATGTCTAATTTTCTCAGCGATTGTTGTTGATTTTTGCGCGATTCACGACGGTACTTCTTCGCTTCTAAACGCGGCTCAAACTGAGTTCCTTTTCCTTTCGATTTAAGCTTTAAAGCTTCATCAGGATCAGTTTGCTGATGAACCTGAATTTCATACGCGATCGCATCTTCCAAAAAATCTAAATAGTGCTCATATCGCTCCCAATCCCCGCGCACAGCACATCCAGGTTCATCTCGATGTAAACAATCACTAAACTGACAGCTTTTTCCTGCTAATTTCTGCCGTATCTCTGGAAAATATTGTGCTAATTCCTGGGGCAAACAAAACAAATCAGGCTGATTAAATCCTGGTGTATCTGCTAATAATCCGCCCGTTGGTAACTCAAAGAGTTCGACATGGCGCGTAGTATGCCGACCTTTCTCTAACTTGCCAGAAACAGCATTAACTCGTAAATCAACGCTTGGAATAATCTGATTAATTAAGCTCGACTTTCCAACACCCGATGGACCCGATGCGACTGTAATTTTGTTGTTTAAATACTGCTTTAATTCATCTAAACCAGATTTTTGACGAACGCTAATAAATATTGGGTGATAGCCCCATTCAGCTAGACGTTCTTTCCATCCTTGCTGCTCATCCTGCGAAACTAAATCGCTTTTACTTAACGCCAAGCTAACGGCTAATCCTGTCGATTCAGCCTTCACCAAAAATCGGCTCAATTGATATGGCTCGATCGTGGGAGATGCTAATGCAAAGACGAGCAAAATCTGATCCACATTGGCAATCGGCGGACGGTCTAATTCTGATCGTCTTTGCAAGACTTGAGAAATTGCGCCGCGATCGCCATTCCAATCTGGTTCCTCAATTAAAACCCGATCTCCCACCATAACGCGTTGCCCGATTTTCTTTAACCGAGTGCGTCGAGTACAGAGCAGCAGAGATTTAGGCAGGCTCTTTTGATGAAGCCGTACCCAATAAAAATTAGCTTGAACTGCTAGAACTGTACCTGTTAATGGCTCCTGATCAGGCTGATCCTCTTCCAAAACCTTGTCATCAGAACTCATAAGATCAGCGACGAATTTTGACCGCAAAAAAGCTCGATCGATCTTCGATGCTCTCAACCGTATAGCCTTCCATCGTCAGGCTATCAGGAACTTGCTCGATCGGCTCACCCGGATCAAGCCAAACTTCGAGCAAAGCTCCCTCTGCCATTTGTTCTAACTTCAACTTCGTCCGCACAAAATTGATCGGGCAAGGTGTCCCGCGTAAATCCATTTGTAATGCTTCTTCTGCTTGACTCATCCGCCAAAAATCTTCCCAATAAAACCTTCAACACCGCCCTTTCCCACACGATCGCCGCGAATCTTTGCAAGTTTCTCCAGCAATTCGCGCTCCTCAGGAGTAATCCGCGTTGGAATATCCACTGACACCGTGATCAAATGATCGCCTCGGCTGACTGGATTTCCAAGTTTAGGAACTCCCTTATTTTCCAAGGTCAGAACTGTTCCTGGCTGTGTGCCTGCTGGAATGGTCAATTCTTCCTCACCATCAACGGTCTTCACCTCAATGCGAGATCCTAAAATTGCCTGCAAGTAGCTGATTTTGACTTCAGACAAGACATTAATGCCATCGCGCTGGAAATCAGGATCGTCGTTGATGAACAAATAAACATACAAGTCACCCGCAGGTCCACTGCGCTGACCCGCATCGCCTTCACCTGAAACTCTCAATCGGGTGCCATTATCCACCCCTGCCGGAATGGTAATTTTCAGTTTCTTCGTTTCTTGGCGCTGTCCGTTTCCGCTACAAACTTCGCACTTCTCTTCAATCATCTGCCCTGTTCCATTACAGGTCGGACAAACTGAAACTTGAGTGAAACTCCCGAAAGGGGTACGAGTCGCCCGACGAACTTGACCCGCTCCAGAACAAGTTGTACAAGTTCTGGGACGAGTCCCTGGTTTTGCACCACTGCCATTACAGTTTGTGCAGGTCTCCAAATGGCTAATCCGAATTTCTTTCTCGCCTCCGAAAACCGCTTCTCGGAAGTCTAATTTCAGGTCGAGTCGGAGGTCATCCCCTCGAACCGGGCCGCCTCTTCGTCGAGTCTGTCCGCCGCCTGGAGCACCACCTGAAAATCCGCTAAAGAAACTTTCAAAGATATCCGCGAAACCACCCATGTCGCCGAAATCTTGATAGCCACCAGCAGCACCAGCACCAGAAACACCAGCCTCACCGAAGCGATCGTATCTTGCCCGTGCCTCCGGATCAGAAATCACCTCATAGGCGCGATTGATCTCTTTAAATCGCTCCTCTGCTCCAGGCTCTTTATTCACATCCGGATGATATTTACGGGCGAGACGACGAAAGGCTTGCTTGACTTCTTCCTTGTCTGCATCACGGGAAACGCCAAGAATTTCGTAGTAATCACGAGCCATAGGGTAGAGATTCAGGGGGTAAGAGGGCTAATAAAGGGATATACAAGGCGTTAAGGTAACGGTCTAGACTCCCTATCTTACTACCCTAACGCCGAACTAATCGACTGTTTCATAATCCGCAGTCACGGTTGCATCTGCCTCAAAGGTGAACCCACTCATATCAGCAGAAACGGTGTCATCTTCAAAACTCATCCGAGAACTGGTATCAGTTTCAAAAGGAGAGCTTGCGACAGGTTGAGCATGTTCATAAACTGCTGAACCAATGGTATACAGCAGTTGCTGCAACCCATCAAGATACGATTTCACCTCATCGATACTAACCTTTGGATCGGCGATCGCGCTCCTAAGTTGAACAATTTTCTCATTCGCTTGCGATTTCAAAGTGTCGCTGATGACTTCACCATTCTCTTTGAGAGTCATTTCATAACTGTGATAGAGGCTATCTGCCTGGTTTTTCAATTCAACCAACTGCATTCGCCGACTATCTTCTTCTGCGAAGAGTTCTGACTCTTGACGCATCCGTTCAATCTCACCCTCGCTCAATCCACCCGTATTGGAAATTTCAACGCTCTGAGCGCGTCCTGTCCCTTTGTCAAGCGCTGATACTTTGAGAATGCCGTTTGCATCAATTTCAAAGGCAACCTCGATTTGAGGCACACCTCTCGGTGCGGGTGGAATGCCCGTGAGTTGAAATTTACCCAGGCTCTTGTTATCCCGAGCCATTGCCCGTTCGCCCTGCAACACATGAATTTCAACGCAGGTTTGCCCATCCGTTGCGGTTGAGAAAACCTGCGTTTTACTGCTGGGAATCGTAGTATTGCGATCGATAATCCGCGTAAAGACTTCCCCCAATGTCTCGATCCCCAACGAAAGCGGCGTGACATCTAACAACAGCAAATCTTTGACTTCTCCACCCAATACGCCCGCCTGAATCGCTGCGCCGAGTGCCACTGCTTCATCTGGATTGACGGAACGGTCAGGAGTCTTGCCGTTGAAAAATTTCTTGAGTGCATCTTGAACGGCTGGAATTCGAGTCGAACCGCCGACGAGGATAATGCGATCGATATCTTCTGTCGTCAGATTCGCATCTTTCAACGCTTGCTCCATCGGATTGAGCGTCGCTTGAATCAACTCGTTTGCCAGCTCTTCAAACTTAGCGCGAGTCAGTTCTGTCTCTAAATGCTTCGGTCCCGATTCATCGGCAGTAATAAACGGCAAATTAATCGATGTGCTGAGGGTTCCAGAAAGTTCGATTTTTGCCTTCTCGGCAGCTTCTCTCAGGCGTTGAAGCGCCATCTTGTCTTCTGCAAGATTAATTCCTTCTTGTTGTAGGAACGTTTGGCTCAACCAATCTACGATACAAGCATCAAAATCGTCTCCACCCAAATGGTTATTGCCAGAAGTCGCTTTGACTTCAAAAACGCCATCGCCTAACTGCAAAATCGACACGTCAAACGTTCCACCACCCAGGTCAAAGACCAAAACGCATTGGTCTTGATCTTGTTTCTCTAACCCATACGCAAGTGCAGCCGCAGTTGGCTCGTTAATAATTCTGAGAACTTCTAATCCTGCGATCGTGCCAGCGTCTTTCGTCGCTTGACGCTGAGCATCACTAAAATATGCAGGAACCGTAATCACCGCTTGGGTGACTTCTTCGCCCAGATAATTTTCTGCATCCTGCTTGAGTTTTTGCAGGATCATGGCACTAATTTCTTGAGCTGTGTAATTACGATCGCGAATCCTCACATCTACGGTCGCATCTTTCCCATTGACGCAGTTGTAGGGAACCCGTGAGCGTTCGACCTGTGTATCATCCCATCGCCGACCAATAAACCGTTTGATACTAAATACAGTATTTTCCGCATTAGTGACAGCTTGTCGCTTTGCCAATTGACCGACTAGGCGATCACCCGCCTTGCCAAATCCGACCATACTTGGCGTGGTTCGCCCGCCCTCAGAATTGGTAATGACTAAGGGCTGACCGCCCTCCAACACAGCTACACAACTGTTGGTTGTTCCTAAGTCGATGCCGATGACTTTTCCCATAACTAGCGCTGCCGAAAGTACGCGAGGTGAACGCAGAACATAAAGTTCTAAGTTAGTTCTCCGTACCATACGGATATCTTTGAACTAACTTTCCGAATGATTCCCTATTGCAGAAATTTTTTAACGCTGCGCTGACAGGCAACCTGATCCAGTCGCTCTATCCTCGGTACTTTCACGAACAGACTTAGCCTTCAGTCTCGGCACTATCGCCATCTTCAGGAGGTGCTGCAACTTTGACCATGGCATGACGCAGAACTTTATCCTCGAGCATGTATCCCCGCATCAGTTCTTCAATCACGGTTCCTTCTGGATGTTCACTGGTCGGTTCGCGCATGACCGCTTCGTGCAGATTCGGATCAAATTCTTTCCCTTCTGCTCGCATCGGTGCAACACCGACTTTCTTCAAGCGATCGACCATATCCTTATAGACACCCTGATAGCTCTTATGGATGTTCGCTTCACCATCAGTTTGCGGCTTAATCTGCGATCGTGCTCGCTCAAAGTTGTCTACAACCGGAAGCAACTCTTTCACGGTGCTGCATTTAATTTGAGTTTCTAACTCTTCTTTTTCGCGCTGAGTGCGACGACGGAAATTCTCAAAATCGGCGGCAATCCGCATGTACTGATTGTTGAGTTCATCTGCTTGCTTTTTCAGACCTTCAATTTCTCGCTCTTTCGCAGCATAATTCGATCTCAATTCCATAAATGCCGCTTCATAATCCGTTTCATCTTCAGATTCAGAAGCTGTTGCAGCAACTTCCGTTTCCACGGCTTCACTCGCTGGCTCAGACGGAGTAGAAGTTGGTTCAGAAGATTCACTGGCTGAAACTTGAGTTTCGTCTACTTGTTGATTTTGTTCGTCGATCATCGTGCGCTAATTCCCCTGTATAGAACGCTGGCTTAAGCAAACTTCTTCCATCCTAGCGAATGAGTCCTCAGATGCCGCACTGCTTACAACCGTTAAGCATCATATCGCACTGCCTTCGGTTTGAAGCTCGATCTCATTCAATCCAAGCGTTCTTCAAAAAACATTTTGGGAATGCTCAATAAGGTGATCTTCGTTCATCCGTTATGACAAACTCTTCTTCTCAGCGGCGCGCCCTTGTTGTTCAAAACAATTTTTCGCCGTTTGGCAATAAATTGATTCAATCTGGCTATGTCAATAACGAGCAAATGCAGCAGGCTCTTATTGAATGTCGAAAGTCAGGTAGACCGCTGACTGCCGTGCTAGAAGCGCTGACCGGGCAGCAACTGTCACCGGATTTGATTCGCCAATATAAACGGCAGCAACTGTTTGAGTTGAAGATTCTTTACGGCGTTGAATCTCTTGATCCTGAACTCAATCAGGTTTCTTCCGCTCAAGTCGGGCAGTTAATCGACACGTTGATTCCAATTGAGCTTTGCCGTCGTTATAATCTCATTCCCCTTTCTCAAAGCGAGACCGATCCACCTTTTGTGCTTGTGGCAATGGTGGATCCCGACAATCTAGCAGCGCAGGATGAATTAAATCGCATCTTACGTCCAAAAGGCATTGGATTGCAGCGATTAGTCATTACGATCGATGATTATCAGCGGCTGATTTCTACCTACATGGATGCTCGGCTTGAGCAGGAGAAGCAGCTTGAAGCCCAATCTAGAGTAGATGTGCGCTCAGATCTCGAAGGGTTAGAATCTCTTGCCGAGCTATCAGAAGATGACAGCGCAGAAATGGATCTCGATGCTGGTGCTGAGGCTGATGCCGCTCCGATCATTGCGCTGGTGAATAAAATTCTGATTAAAGCACTGCAAATGGCAGTCTCTGATATTCACATCGAACCGCAAGAAGAATCTCTCCGCATCCGATTTCGTAAAGATGGAGTCTTACGAGAAGCGTTTGAGCCTTTTCCGAAGAAGATTATCCCCGCAGTTGTGGCACGCTTCAAAATTATTTCTCAACTCGATATCGCAGAACGTCGAGCGCCGCAGGATGGCCGGATTCGCCGGATTTATGACGGTCGCAAAGTAGACTTCCGAGTCAACACACTCCCCAGTCGCTATGGCGAAAAAGTTGTCCTTCGGATTCTAGATAATTCGGCGACACAGCTTGGACTCGATAAGTTGATTACGGACGAAACTTCTTTGAGAATCGTTCAAGAAATGGTGAAACGTCCTTTCGGTCTCATGTTAGTAACTGGCCCCACGGGGTCCGGAAAAACCACAACACTGTACTCAGCTTTGGCTGAACGTAACGAACCTGGAGTCAACATTAGTACGGCTGAAGACCCGATCGAGTATTCTCTCCCTGGAATTACCCAAGTTCAGGTCATCCGGGAAAAAGGGATGGACTTCGCTGCAATTTTGAGAGCGTTCCTACGACAAGATCCGGACGTCATTCTGGTCGGTGAGACCCGCGACAAAGAAACAGCAAAAACCGCGATCGAAGCTGCTCTGACGGGTCACTTGGTTTTGACCACTCTCCACACCAATGATGCCGCAGGTGCGATCGCTCGACTCGATGAAATGGGAGTTGAACCCTTCATGGTGTCCGGCGCATTGCTGGGTGTTGTTGCTCAGCGTTTGGTTCGGAAAGTCTGTGACGAATGCCGAATCCCTTACCAACCTTCCCCCGAAGAACTTGCTCGCTTCGGATTAACCAGTGCGGGTGATGCCCAACTGACGTTATATAAAGCCAACACTTTAAGTCCCCAGGAAATTCAGGAAGCTCGCTCGAAAAATCAACTTTGTCAGAAATGTAGCGGGGTTGGTTATAAAGGACGACTCGGGGTTTATGAAGTGATGCGAGTGACAGAAGCGCTTCAGACCTTAATTACAGAGGGCGCTCCGACTGAACGAATTAAAGAAGTAGCTGTGGAAGAAGGAATGCAAACCCTACTCGCTTACAGCTTGGATCTTGTTCGCAAAGGACTTTGCACGCTTGAAGAAATTGAGCGGGTCACCTTCACTGACACTGGACTCGAAGCCGAACTCAAGGCAAAGCGTAAGACTTCGCTCACCTGCCGGACTTGTGGAGCAGAAATGCAGCAGGATTGGCTCGACTGCCACTATTGCACGACTCCGCGCTTCCAAGATTAATCCTTGACCTTAACTCATTTGCACTCGTTCTTATCTCTTAAGGAGCAACTCACATGGAAATGATGATCGAAGACTTGATGGAACAACTCATCGAAATGGGCGGTTCTGACATGCACCTGACCGCAGGACTGCCGCCTTATTTTCGCATCAGCGGACATCTTCAACCCGTCAGCGATCATGTTCTCAGTGCAGAAGAATGTCAGCGTTTGATTTTCAGTATGCTGAATAACACTCAGCGCAAAACACTAGAGCAAAACTGGGAGCTTGACTGCTCTTATGGTGTGCGCGGATTAGCTCGTTTTCGGGTCAATGTCTACAAAGATCGCGGAACTTACGCTGCATGTCTACGGGCACTCAGTTCCAAAATTCCAAATTTTGAAAAACTGAATCTTCCCGATGTCGTTCGAGAAATGTCCGAAAAGCCAAGAGGCTTAATCCTAGTTACAGGTCCTACCGGTTCAGGTAAGACAACGACTTTAGCTGCAATGATTGATTTGATCAACCGCACTCGTGCAGAACATATTTTGACGATCGAAGATCCGATCGAGTTTGTATACGAACCTATCAAAAGTTTGGTTCACCAACGCCAGCTTCATGAAGATACAAAGAGCTTTGCAAATGCTCTAAAAGCAGCTCTCCGGGAAGATCCAGATATTATTCTGGTTGGGGAAATGCGGGACTTGGAAACTATCTCACTAGCAATTTCTGCTGCAGAAACAGGTCACTTAGTTTTCGGCACGCTCCATACGAGTTCTGCGGCACAAACCGTTGACCGGATGATTGATGTCTTTCCATCCGAGCGTCAAACGCAAGTGCGGGTGCAGCTTTCCAACTCACTCGTTGCAGTCTTCAGCCAAACGCTGGTGCCGAAGAAGAATCCCAAACCGGGTGAATATGGGCGAGTCATGGCTCAGGAAATTATGATTGTCACCCCTGCGATCGCCAACCTGATTCGTGAAGGGAAAACCGCCCAAATTTACTCAGCAATTCAGACAGGCGGAAAATTGGGAATGCAAACCCTTGAAAAAGTGCTAGCTGATCAATACAAAGCTGGACTAATTACATTTGAAGCCGCCGCCTCTAAAACTTCTCGTCCTGATGAACTTCAGCGCTTAATTGGTGGAGTTCCGAATGGTGCAGCAGGCACAGCAGTGAAGCGCTAACTCAAGTTACTCACACCTTCTACTCAACATCTTAGTGAGAAGGTGATTTTTTAGATCGATCACTTTGCGGAATCCGCATCTTCCATTTTTTCTACCTCTTACCGAAAATCTATGCCAACCTATGTTGCCCGCGTCCGAGACGCTAAAGGAAACGCCAAAAAGGAAAAAATTATCGCGGATTCTCTAAGTGATGCGCGGTCTGCCTTGCGTGAACAAGGACTGTTTGTGCAAGAACTGAAAGAAAACGAAGCCTTTGATATCAATAAGAGCTTTGCCGATTTTCAAACTTCAATGGTTTCTGTCACGGTCAAAGACAGAGCAGTATTTTCGCGTCAGTTTGCAGCACTTGTAAACGCAGGGGTTGCCCTAGTTCGAGGATTAGGTGTATTGGCGGATCAGTGCACCAATCCCAAATTGAAGAAAGCACTGATGGAAATTAGCTCAGATGTTCAGCAAGGGGTCAACCTGTCTGAGGCGATGAGAAAACATCCTCAATGCTTTGATGGCTTATATGTCAGTATGGTGCAAGCTGGGGAAACGGGTGGAGTACTCGATGAAGTGCTCAATCGCTTGGCAAAACTGCTTGAGGATGTTGCCCGCTTGCAGAACCAAATTAAATCAGCGATGAGCTACCCAGTTGTAGTTGGGGTGCTTGCAACACTAATTTTCTTGGGAATGACGATCTTCTTAATCCCAATCTTTGCAAATATCTTTAAACAAATGGGGGGCGATCTGCCAGCATTTACTCAACTCATGCTGGATATCAGTGCTTTTCTAACCAGTCCATCAGCGTTTAGCCTTTTTATTATTGTTCCATCAATGGTTTTCGCGTACAAGCAGTATTACAAAACTCGCGTTGGCCGCGAAACAATGGATCGCTTCTTTTTAAAGATGCCATTATTTGGTGATCTCATTCAGAAAACGGCAACTGCGAGGTTCTGTCGGACTTTTGGGGCATTGACTCGATCGGGCGTTCCAATTTTGACCTGTTTGGAAATTGTCCGGGACACTTCGGGAAATCAGATTGTCGCAAACGCGATTGATGAAGCCCGCAAAGAAATTCAGACAGGCGGCATGATCAGTATTGCGTTACAAAAAGAGCAAGTTTTTCCAGCAATGGCAATTCAAATGATCAGCATTGGTGAGGAAACCGGCGAGATCGACAAAATGCTGATGAAAGTTGCAGATTTTTACGAGGATGAAGTTGAGCAAGCTGTGAAAGCCCTAACAAGCATTATGGAACCGATTATGATTCTATTTTTGGGCGGCATGGTCGGCAGTATTCTCGTTGCAATGTACTTACCGATGTTTGCCATCTTTGAAAAACTCGGTTAATGTGCAATCACATTCCGTTAATTCACAAATTCGGGTCAGATGTACGGGGCACAAGTTCACCGCATCTGACCTTTGTTGTTCATCTATTGTTGATCCCAAAGCCGTCGCAATGTCCGCTCAAAAAGTTCAATACGAAGAATTACTCGCCACATATAGTCATTCCACAGAAGCGATCGAGCTTCTAAAATGCCACCGCGCCTATCTAGAAATGATTCCAAGTATGCGACGGGCAGAGGAGAGTGTGCTTACGATTCCATTGCCGATCGTGCGAATTCGCCATACAACAATGGCAGCCAATGGAACCAACATCACAACGCTTGAATCTCATCTTTTGCCGTGTGAATTAGCAATCTTGATGTGTGATCCAGAGTGGAAAATCAAAACCGGAAAAGAAATCTTTATCTTTATTCATCAACCCGATGAAGATTTTTCTGATCTGTTAAGTCGTTGGCGACGGACACAGATTATTTTAGAGAAAGATTATGAGTGGGTGATGCCACCTCGTCACCAGCACATCCTGAATGATGGGGCTGACAAAATATACCCTCTATTTGTCGTCTTTGAAGAGACACCTGAACGGATTGTACGCGGCTTGAAAGGCGCGCATCTGCCCTTTACCCTGCAAGGCACAAGCAATGATAGCTCTGAGTTAGAGGAAGCGTCCGACTATCTGGCTCCTGAAGAATGACATTAAAAAACCTTTCGACTTAATGATCAAGAGATTCCTTTAATTCAGCTATCTTTAGTCCTACGTTTGAGTCTTGATTTCTGGTGTCGGCGACTTACCGCAATCATGGCATGGTCAACTGGGAAACCTGCAACTGGAATGACTTGATACTTACGCTCCTCTTCCAGTCGTTTTAACTCAGCGTAATTGACCCAGTGAATACAATCGACAGGGCAGGTCTCGATCGCTTCTTGAATGAGTTCTTCAGCGTCCCCGTCTTGGCGAATCACACGCGATCGGCCGTAGTCTGGCTCAATATAGAAAGTATTTCGGGCAACGTGAGCACAATGCTTACAGCCGATACAAGTAATTTCATCGACGTACACACCCTTTTGTCGGAAAACTCCTCCCAACTCAGGCTCAAAACCCGATCGCCCTTCTGTCTCACGAAGAAACCCACCCAATTCGGGTTCCAGTCCAGACCGTTCGGGGTCAACCCCAGAGAGAGAATTATCACCTTCGGGTAGTTGGAAGGAGTCAGCCATTTACGCGCTCCAGCGTTGTAAAACTAGACGAATCGAACCATCTTCGTTCTTTTGCTGCTCGGCAACCTGGAAGCCTTTGTCAGCACCTTCATTCACAATTGTGTGATAAGCGTAGCGCTGCGTTACCTTACTCAAGAAACGATCGACGGAGTTATCCAAATTCCAGAACTGAAGGTCGGCAACCAGCTCATATTCGTGACCGTTCCAGGCAAAACCGACATCGTAACCGTTGTTTTGTTCGATCACAACTTCTGCAGATTGAGTCTGACCGCGATATCCCCGAACGTCTCGAGGACCGGTTTTCCAGTCCATTCCTAAATCCGAGAGCGCAGATTGTAAGGAAGTGAGATTGCGGATTTGAGTTTTGATTTGACTAAAATGTGACATGGCAAATGGTTACGAATCGAATTGTAAGGGGTCTATACGAACTTACCAATCGCTGTACGTTGCTTGGGTCTTTACCGTTTCGGATTGCTGAACCGTTTGGGCAAAGTATTCAGAGGTGCGTTCTTGGGCGATAACTCGACCCAACTGAGCTTCGATCGCGGCAGTGACTTCTTCGCAAGAAGTCCCAATAATTCCGGTTACTTTCTCTTGCACCCGACCGTCTGGATAGATGATGAACTCTAACGTCTCCATGCGCTTTGCCCAATGTCTAGAAGGTACTTAGCAAAATGTCTGGGAATGGAAGGCTTGTCAAACAAAGTCGAAAGTTACTTCTATTCAAAGTTCCAGCAATTTCACTTTAAAACGTTACAGAACTTAGCAGCTAATAAGAGTGGTTTCTGATTATCTGTCAGTTTCGCTTAACTTCCTAAGAGAGTCAAGCCAAAACACCAGTGAAATGCTTTACATAAGTATGCATTTGGTCAACTCATGCCTTCCTCTATCAACGGAGTGATCCCGATAGAAGGCAACCGATTGAAATTTTGCCGTCGCGGTGAGGGGTTTCACCCCATAGGAATAATACCGAAGTCTGAGTAACAATTATTACAGCAAGTCATCCCTTGCGCTGTTTTCAAAGTTGTGCATCCCACTATGGTATCTTCGATCGCATCAGGAACGCTGCTCCGGCAACGGTATTTGATCAAGCAAATCTTAGGTCAAGGCGGATTTGGACGAACCTATTTAGCCGTTGACCAAGAACGGTTTGATGAGCTGTGCGTTATTAAGGAATTTACTGTTCCATATCAAGATGACAGCTTAGTGGAGAAAGCGAAAGCACTGTTCCAGCGTGAGGCAAGTACGCTTTATCAAATTCAGCACCCGCAAATTCCTCGGTTTTGGGCAGCATTTGAGAGTGAACAGCGGCTGTTTCTCGTTCAAGATTTTGTGCAAGGGCAAACGTATCGGGATTTATTGCAGGCTCGACGGCAGAACGGAGAAGCATTTTCTCAAGCCGAAATTTTACATTTGCTGAATCATTTATTGCCTGTTCTAGCTTATTTGCACGATCGAGATATTATTCATCGAGATATTTCTCCGGAAAACATCATCTTGAGAGCCGCTGAAGTGCGTGAAAGGGTGATTCCGGCTGTCGTGACACCAACGACGAACCAAAGCTTGCCGATATTAATTGATTTTGGCGCAGTGAAGGAAGCAGCAAGTCATTGGCCGATTATTTCGACGATTACTCGGGTAGGAAAGGTGGGTTATGCTCCTCCCGAGCAGCTACAAACGGGGAATGTTTCTCCACATAGTGACCTCTATGCGTTAGGAGCAACCTGTCTAGTACTCCTGACAGGTCGAGAGCCTCAAAATCTTCTGGATAGCCAGACGTTGGCATGGCAATGGCAGCCTTATAGTCAGATCAGTGATGAGTTGGCATTGATATTTCAGAAAATGCTGTCGCTGCATCCGAGCGATCGCTATCAATCTGCACGCGAAGCATGGGCAGACCTACAGCCCTTGATAGAGGAATCGGTAAAAAGCACCCTACTGAATCCGATGTCACAGCCGCTTCAGTTGATTGAACGAGAGATTGCACCCGCAGCAAGAGATACCAGCTTGAAGCAGGTCACGACGACAATTAGGACGCGATTATCGATGAGCAGCAACACTGAGAATGAGGCTTCGGGGAGGTCAAGATCAGGACTCTCTAGAAGTTCTTCAGTATCTAGAAAGACTTCAACGATGAGCAGATTCGCAGTTCCGACCGCGATCGCAACCAGCCTACTGGTTTCTACAGGAATTGGATTGCATCTGTTTCGGATCACAGATCCCTTACCAAGTACCCAACAGATCAGGACAGCTGCTCCTTTTCGGAATTCCGGAACTGTGAGTAATGGAGAGCCGCAGCGGATTGTCATCCCAGCGGGAGAAATTTCGGCTGTGCTGCAAGGAAACTTACTGGAGCAAACCTCTCAACCCTATACTGTTGAAGCTGCACAGGGGCAGATTATGACTGTGACGGTTGAAGGAACAGGGGTGTTGATGAATTTGCTGCAATCGAATGGGCAGGCAATTGATAGTTCGTCTCATCAGACTCGGAATTGGACAGGTCAGTTGCCAAAGAACGATCGGTATACGATTCAGGTAACAGGAGTAGGCTCATATTCGCTAGATGTGGCAATCACGCCCATTTCGCAATTTATCGATTCAAATATTCAGCATGTTCGATTCCCACGCAACAAGACGCAGACAGTAGTCACTGGAAAGCTTCAGCCTAATCAAAGTCGCAAATATTTGTTAAAAGCATCTGGTCGCCAAGTGATGGCAGTACGCGTTCTGAAAGGGAAATCGCTCCTAACAGTTCTTGCACCAAATGGGCAGCGCATTGGCGGCAGTTCGACTGAGTCGCAGAATTGGCAGGGACGTTTGCCAATGGATGGCGAATATACGATCGAAATTATTTCGGACAAGCCAGAAGAATTTGCCCTTGGATTTGAGATTTACTAAACGGCTAGGTGAGTGGAAGTTGAACCTGCACGGTTGTGCCCTGTCCCACTTTACTTTTGATGTCGATCGTACCGCCCTGTAATTCGACACATTGTTTGACGATCGATAATCCTAAGCCGCCACCTGCGATTGTATCTACGTTTTTCGCACGGTGAAATGGCTCGAAAATTAAGGGTAAATCTTGTTCTGGAATGCCCGCACCTTGATCGCTGACTGTCAACACAACGTGATCGCCAGAGCATTGCACTTTTAAGTTGATCGGTTGGTGTGCAGGAGAAAATTTGAGGGCATTGCTCAAAAGATGATGCAAAATTAAGGTCAGCAATTCTGGATCAAGCATGACCTGAGTGCAATTGCCAACATAGTTCAATTCGATTTCGCCTTGAATATCTGACAGTAAGCTGCTGCAAAATCGATGTAGGTCAAATGTATGCAGCTGCAATTCGATGCCTTCAGCCTCTGTTTTTCGGAACGTAAGCGCATTGGTGAGAATCGTTGTCATTGATCGAACGGCTTCGCGGATTTTTTGGAAATAGCGAGAGCGACGTTCTTCGGAACAGTCTGTTCCTAGTCGTTCTAAAAGTTCGGCAGAGGTCAGGACGATCGCCAATGGAGTCCGAAATTCGTGCGAAGTCGTTGTGATAAACCGAGATTTCAGCTCTTTCAGTTCGTCTAAAGCTTGTGTAACTTCCGTAGCCGATCGTTCACGCTCTTCGATTTCAATCTGAAGCCGCGCGTTGACTAAGGCTAATTCACAAGTGCGTTCCTGGACGAGGCGCTCGAGTTGTTGTTGGTCTTGGTGACGTTGCAGGGCAATTGCGATCGCGCTATACAGTTCACTCGGCTCGATCGGCTTTAATAAAAAGCCAAAAGGCTCAGCTTGTTGGGCTGAATTCAAAGTACTTGCATCGGTATACCCGGTGAGAAATACGACCGGGATTTTCCAGCGATCGTGGATGGTTTGGGCAACTTCAATCCCCGTTTGCTGACCTTTCAGTCCAATATCCATCAAAACGAGATCAGGTGCTGTATTTGCAACAAGAGCCAAAGCAGATTTTGCAGAGTTCGCGATACCTGTAACCGCATAATCTGCAGCTTCTAGGCGTGAGCAAAGATTTAGCGCAACGATGCCTTCATCTTCAATAATGGCGATCTTTTCACCCACCATTTTTTGCTCACCTGCCTGGGTTGAAAGTGATGATTTCACAAGCACATTCTTTCACTAAATTAGGAACTCAATTGATGCACCTAGATGTATAAAATGCTACTTATTATTGAAAAACAGAACTCATTTATGCAGGGTTAAAAGATAGACTATACCCTACATAAAACGTTGGAAAATCATGCTCTGAAGTGTTTATTATTCTAGTCTAATTTCAACAGAAATCTTTTGCATCGAAAATAGCGTGCTATCCGATTGGAACATAGCCAGGTTGCACAGCATGAATGTACTCACTGCCAGATTCGGGAAACCCACGACGGTAGACAGCTTCTTCGGGTTTGCCCCAGCCGAGTTGCAAGATCAGTTCTAGAGTTTCATCTTTTCCTTGCTGGCTAAGGACAGCCCATTCTGAGCGGTGCAAAATGCGATCGATATCTTCTTGAGCAATCAGCTGGTACAGTTTACCGCTGTTCATACTGAGATAGAGATCTAATTCAGTCGTGAGATTTTGCCAGAATTGCACAATCTTAATTTTCTCGGCTCTGAGAATTGCAAGATCAGAAGGCAGACTGATAAGGTGTTCATGAATTTTGGGGCAAGTACAGGTTTTCCCCTTGATCGTCATCGATGACCAGACGATGCCTGAGACTTGATGCTCGATCTGGTACTGGTGAATTGCTGTGCGGAAGTCTCGGTAGGCAGTAAATCGCTGAATTCCGTCCGAGTTGACGAAGCGATCGAGCAGGGGATTAATGCCAGAGGGCATTGCCGCAAGATTGAGGCGTTGCCCATTCATGCAGGCGTGCCGCTCTCGTGACAGGATTTGGATCAGTTCCTCAGTGCTATAGATTTGGGGCATCTCAGGCAAAGGGGCTAGGTGTCCTATCCGTCATAGTACCGAGTAAATCTAGAGCCGTGGGCTTTTCTGATCTGATTCTTAAGATTTTGATTGAGGAACGAGTTCGGAATTGATTTCGTTGACTGGGCGACGTTTGAGAATGACCGATTCTGATCGAGGTAGCAAATCAAAGACTTTGCGAAATTCGTCATCGATTTTTTCGTAAGGAATCGAGCCAATTTCGTTGAGGCGCACTTTTCCGTTTTGGTCAAATAAGACAGTTTGAGGAACGAAGCCTTTGTAGTAGTAGCCTGGTTCTTTGGGATCAAATTTGGCTTTGATGGGGAGCGAATCGACTCGAATTGGGAGAATGTCGATGACGCGTCCATAGAAGGCTTGAGTTTGAGAAACGATGTTGGTGTATTGTTTGCAGTCGCTGCTGTCGTCTGTGTAGAACACAAGCAGTGCAGGTTTCTTTTGGTTGAAAGAGTCGGCTAAAGTGACTTTGGGGGGAACGAGTGAGCCATTTCCAGCATAGAGTGCGAAGATCTCGCCATCATATCGATCGTCGGTCAGACTTGCCCAAGCCGGTTGAGCGATCGTAAAACAGACGATGAAAACGGCGATAAAAACAGAGACTAAACGGTTCAACATAAGGGTCAGGAGAAAAAACGTCACTCATATCTCATTGTGACGGAAGACGGGCGCATCTCACTGATCGAGTTTTTCCGGCTTGCGAATGGTGAAAGAAACTTCCTGAGGAAATTTCGGTGTGGAGGATTGCGCGATCGTCGGAGGTGCGCTAGGGATGAGGGGTTCTTCAGGAGGCGGAACAGTGTTGAGCAGATTAAAGGGAAAGCCGGCGCGGCGATCAAAGTTAGATGCGATCGCGAGAAATGCGCCGCCTAAGATAAAAATTGGCAGAGGTAATTTGATCTCGCTTGCCCATTCAAACGCTTGGGAGAAGATGAAAAAAATGACAAAGCAGATCAGTCCAAATTGTGCCGTTGATCCCATGAGTTTCTCTGGTTCACGCTACAGCTTGTTATAGTACACCTGATTTTAATCTTTGTCGCACTGTGTGCGTAGATGCGCTGCACAGTGCGAATTTCTTATCGCTCCATTGCTTCAAGTGATTTCGGAACTGCTGCGGTCAGGATTTCATTGGACGTTTCTGTCACTAAGACATCATCTTCAATCCGAATGCCAATTCCTCGCCAGCGATCGCTAATTTCCGGCTGTCCTTCGAGCGGTTGGAAGTCCTCGCGAATATAAATTCCCGGCTCAACCGTCACGACTTGTCCCGGTTGAAAATTCAACCAGGTTTCTCCGACTTTTCGCGCGCCTGCGTCATGTACATCTAAGCCGAGCCAGTGTCCTGTTCCATGCATGAAAAAGGCTTTGTATTTTTCCTCTTTGATGATTTCTTCGATATCACCTTGTAGTAAGCCTAATTCCAGCAATCCTTCCGTGATGACTCGAACCGATGCATCATGAAATTCATTCCACGGCTTGCCAGGTTTGACTTGTTCGATTGCAGCAAGTTGCGCCTTCAACACCAATTCATACAAAATCCGCTGCTCCTCAGTAAACTGATTGCCGACCGGATAGGTGCGGGTAATGTCTGAGTTGTAATAGTTGTAAGAACAGCCTGCGTCAATGAGTAAAAGCTCGCCGTCTTGCATTTGGCGATCGTTTTCGGTGTAGTGCAGAATGCAAGAATTTTTGCCGGATGCAACGATCGAAGGATAAGCAATGCCTTGCCCACCTCTGAGCCGAAATAAATGCTCCATTTCGGCTTGAATCTCATACTCATACATTCCAGGCTTGCGAATTTTCAGAGCCAGATTATGCGCTTCCGCCGCAATTTCAACCGCCCGCCGCATCTCGGAAAGCTCGTATTCGCTTTTCACTTGTCGCATAGGGTGCAGGGTAAAACTTGGATCTTCGATCGACGTAGGCCCTACTCCATTGCGTTCATATAAAGCGACACAGCGCTGCCAAAGTCTGAGAACGAGATCGTTAAACGTGCGATCTCGTCCAAAGTGATAGTAAAGTTTTTCAGCTTTCGTGACATACTGCCCTAATTTCTCATTGAGTTCAGTAATCGGATAAGCTTCATCCGCTCCATAGAGTTCTTTCGCTGCCTCGACTCCGATGCGATAACCTGTCCAGGTTTCCTTATCTCGATCCTTTGGCTGCACAAATAGAATAAATTTGTGTTCTTCATGCCAGGGTGCAAAGACTGCGACTGCATCAGCTTCGTTGAATCCCGTCAGATAGTAAAAGTCGCTATCTTGGCGGAAATTGTATTCTACGTCGTTGTGCATCACTGCCATCGGCGCACTGCGAAAAATTGCTGTGCCGTTACCAATTTTTGCCAAGTAGCGATCGCGTCTTTGCTGAAATTCGGAATGGAGCATGAATCTAGAAGGATGAAGGATAAACGAGTGTTGCCACACAGCTTTTATTTTAGGACGGCTCTCTAATCTGGTACGTCTTCTAGGAGCCTTTCTGATTCTGAGAGCGAAACCGTCCTTCTACAAAATCTCGCTGTTTCAAATGCTTGGTTTTGCGTCCTGTCACTCGTTTCCGCCACATCTCAAAGCTCGATCGCTTCATTTCTCGTCGCATTAGTGCAATCGTCTGGGGCTCATCCAAACCAAATTGCAGTGCGATCGCTTCAAAGGGAGTGCGATCTTCCCATGCCATTTCAAGAATTCTGTCGATTGTTTCGGAGTCTAAGTCTGGTAATTTCACGGCTTTACTCGTTACAAGTGCTACTTACAGCACGAGGGTTTACTGTCACAAAATCTAGTGTAAAAACAAATTCAAGATTCAGCGATCAGAATTGACTCAAGTTGTCGAGCCATTGAGAATGCCCTCCGAATAGAATTCGGTGCTATACAAACAAAGTCCACCGCTGTGGACTAACCGCGAAAAGGGCTGTTAGTGTGCCTTCGCACACTTTGTTCGTTTAGCCGCGAATTCCATTCGCCAAGGCGCAATGATTTATGCAGGAAGTCTAACTAAATAGCTCAATCGTGCAAGGTGAAAATCCCAGAGTAGATGCGGAGCGCGAACTCCCTAAATTCGTTAGGCGTAAGTCATAACCTGAATCACCGATCCCTCCTTCGGCAAGTTTGCCTTAGTTAAGGAAATTGAGCTTCCGCCCTTTCTCACAGGCGTCCCACTCATCACGCTCAGAAACGCATCCAATCCGCCAATATCACACTGTTCTTTTGCTGCTGCCGTCCGGTAGTACATGGGCACGATGATCTTGGCATTCAGGACCTGCAATGCCTGTTTTGCCTCTTGTGGGTCATACGCTTTCGCTCCGCCCCCAACAGGCAGAAACACGACATCTGGACTGCCAATCAAAATCTTTTGCTCTAACGTGATCGGAGCCGCAGCCCCACCTAAATGCACCACATTCAGACCACCCTGCGACCAACGCCAAGCGATATTACGACCAAATCGTTTTCCACCGACGCGATCGTGATCCATTGCAATTCCCTGCGCTTTGAATCCGTTAATGTCATAGGCACCTGATTCCACTAATAGCTTTGGATTCCCAGGCACAACATCGATCGCACCCTCATCGAGAATTTGGCTACTAATCATGACTAAATCAGCTGCAACCTTCGGTGCGCGATAGCCAGCAGTACAGCCTGCACTTCGGAAAGGATTCACTAAGATGCGCCTTCCACCCCCGGTAAACAGGAAACACATATGACCTAGATACTGCACGGTTAATCCGCCCGACTGTGCTTGCGCTGCAATTGGAACTGCGCCCGCAACCAAGCCCGCACCTGCGTACTGAATAAACTGCCTGCGTTTCATACTCCCTCACACCAAGTTTTGAATTATTGACCTTGAATCGATCGCAAAAAGTTCCGTAACAGTTGCTTGCCAGAACTTGTCAACACGCTTTCTGGATGAAACTGCACCCCTTGAATATGCGGATACTCGCGATGGCGAACGCCCATAATCGTTTGATCCTCGACCCAAGCCGTAATCTCTAGCACTGATGGACAACTCGATCGATCAATCACCAGACTATGATACCGAGTTGCGGTCATCGGATTGTCGAGTCCTTCAAACACTCCGGTATCTGTATGCTTCACTTCCGAAGTCTTGCCATGCATTAATACAGGCGCGGATACAATCTCGCCGCCAAAAACTTGCCCAATACTTTGATGTCCCAGACAAACGCCTAAGATCGGAGTGTTGGCTCCCAATTGCCGAATGAGTTCCATCGAGATTCCGGCATCTTCAGGTCGTCCGGGTCCGGGTGAAATGACGATCGCATCCGGTTGTAATGCGCGCACTTGATCCAGTGTAATTTGATCGTTGCGATAGACCTGGATGTCAGATGCGATCGCGAATTCTTCGCCCAATTCTCCCAAGTATTGGACGAGGTTATACGTAAAACTGTCGTAATTATCAATGACCAGAATCATGAAAGACTGCCTTGAATCAGTCTTTTCAGTTTCTCAGAAATTCTAGAAAATTACCTACAAGACTAACCAAAGTTTTGGCAATAAAATGCAGCCTGCGACTAAAACTGCTGCGATCGCTGACACTAAAACCGCTGCTGCTGCACAGTCTTTGGCGATTTTTGCGAGTTCGTGATAGGTCTGTTTAACGGTTAAATCGACCACAGATTCTATCGCAGTATTCAATAATTCCATCGCGAGAACTAAGCCGATTGTTAAACCAATCACAGCCAGTTCAACGACGCTGGCATGGAGAAGCAACCCTAATCCGATCGCGATTGATCCCAAACAGACATGAATTCTGAAATTTCGCTGAGTCAGAAATGCATAGCTGACCCCCATCCAGGCATAGCGAAAGCTCGTGAAGAGAGTAGGTGCAACTTGCCAAGCCAGATCCCGTTCAGGTTTGACCAGAGGGACGACTTTGGGACGTTTTGGGGACTGAGTGGGGACTTCTTGAGACATACGCAGACCAGGTGAGAAACCAGTGAAGATACTTTAGCAATACCCTCATGGCGCGGCTATCGCATCAGATCACAGTAAACACAGTATTACAACATTGTTAGGAAAGGTAAAGCTCGACCTGAGAAAATAAATCTGAAAAATACAATTGCTCAGAGAGAATAGTCCTGGGTTGCATTTCTCAACATTTTCTACCGTTTTGCGTCCAATCCCACTGCATTCAGTAAAATCTGCTGCTGATCTAACATTCGTAGCAAACTTGCATCGTCGGGATGATCCCACCCAAGAAGGTGAAGCAGTCCATGCGCAGCAAGCCAAGCCAGTTCCGTTTCTAAATTGTGGGGAGCGGCTTGTCGTTCGGCAGTTTCAACCGAAATGACAATATCCCCTAAATAAAGCGGTTCTGTCTCTAATTCATCAATCTGTGGACAGTCTACCTCTAGGGATGCGAAGGCGAGTACGTCAGTTGGCTGATCTTTGTGGCGATAGTTTTGGTTGAGAGACTGAATTTCGCGATCGTCGGTTAATCGTAAGCTCAGTTCATAATTTTCCTGGGGATGAAGCGGCGCTCCATCGAGTTCAGGTTTTAGGAGATCAAGCCACTGCCGAAACCAAATTTCCCAGGTTTCGGGCTGAATGGACGAGTTTTGAGGACAGCAATCCTGAACGCTTAATTCGACTTGCATTAGCGGGTCAAATAAGAAAGAACGACAAGCGTGCCCAATAAGCCAATCGTGGTGAGGGCAAAGTGAAAAATCGATGTCCCGCGTTTGCGAACCATATTCCGCATTGCCAGTTTGACGTAGCTAGGCTGCGGCTCTTTTGGGGTTTCAGAAATTGGGGTCTCAGAAGTTGGGGTTTCGGGAAGATCCGTCATGAGAACTGATACATGATGAAAGGCAATTTCTAATGTAACAAGTTCAGCGCCTTTGCTGAAGTTTGCTACTCTATTAGTCATTCTTTTTCTGATGCGATTCTCATGACTCGTCTGACCACTACGCTTGAAGCAATTCTTTATCTCAAAGCGCAACCGATGACGATCGCGCAACTCGCTGAATTAGCAGGATTCGATCGGCAAACCACCGAAGAGGGATTGATGGAGTTGATGTCGGATTATGCTCACCGCGACGGGGCACTGGAAATCGCTGAAACAGATTCAGGATATAGTTTGCAACTTCGCGAAACGTATCAGAATTTGATTAATGCGCTGATTCCAGCAGATTTGGGAGTTGGGGCGCTGAGGACTTTGGCGGTGATTGCCCTGAAAGGTCCAATCAGCCAAACAGAATTAGTTGAGATTCGGGGATCAGGAGTCTATCAACATATTCCTGAACTGGTGGAATTGGGATTTGTGCGGAAACGGAAAAATTCAGATGGTCGATCGTCGTTGGTGCAGGTGACAGATAAGTTCCATCAGTATTTTCAGATTAATCAAGATATTGGGCAGTTGATTCAGAAGAAGCCGAAACCCGAGGAATCTGTTGCGGCAGAGACCGTGAAGGAAGTTTCAGAGAACTCTGTGCTGGAAGAGCCTAATGAGGTGGAAGTTAGTTCTGTTGGTTGAGATGTGTACGATCGAAGCATCTCTGAGAGGATGTTTGCAACGTATCGTTCATCGCGTTCCCCCGCCCTGGAATGGAATTCCGGGCTAGTTGAACAAAGTCCACTAAAGGGACTAACAGCCAAGCAGAATCAGATCTTCAGTCCCTTTAGTGGACTTAGCACCGTTAGCCTTGGAATTCCATTCCAGGGCGAGCTAGAACGAAGTGAGAAACCTGTTGATACGTTGCAAACATCCTCTAAAGCGAGTTTTGACTTCACCAGACGCAAAAGCTCCGAGTTTTTTGAAAAACCCGGAGCTTTTGAATTTCAGCATTGATATGCCAAGTCTTTAATCGGCGATGTAAGCGGTAATCAATTCGCGATATTGGCTCTTTTGCTTGACACCTTTGACTTCTGCCACCTTGTCTTTATTTTTGAAAAGATGAATGGTCGGAGTTCCCATCACGCCCGCTGCTTCTGCAATTTCGGGATCTTCCTCAATGTCAATTTCGACATAGTGGATTTTGCCATCGAACTCATCGACAACTTTATTCAAAATTGGCTTGAGCGTGTGACAAGGACCACAACTTGGAGAAGCATACTTGACCAAGATTAAGCGATCGCTTTCGTGATACAACTTCCGCAACGCTAAGCCACCGACATGGCGAGTATGTTCCAAACTGAATTCGACCAATTGTTCAGAAGCTGGATGCGCCGTATTTTCTTCGTTGGGAACATCCGCTTCAATACGCTCAAATTCTTGCACTAAGCCATTGGCGGATAACCAGCGCTCTGCCAACATCGCTGCCATACAGCCCGTTCCTGCAGCGGTAATCGCTTGCCGAAACTCGTGATCTTGCACGTCGCCTGCTGCGTAGACTCCTTCCAAATTGGTTTCGACAGAACCATGCGTTTTGATGTAGCCTACTTCATCGAGTTCGATTTGACCCTTAAACAAAGCTGTATTGGGAGTGTGTCCGATCGCATAGAACAAGCCTTTCGCTTCGATGATGCTTTCTTCGCCTGTTTGACGATTGCGAATTTTTACACCTGTCATGTGCTTCTCATCGCCGACAACATCGATCGCTTCTGAATTCCAGTGAACCGTAATGCGAGGATTGCTCAGGACTCGATCTTGCATCGCTTTTGAAGCGCGCATCACATCGCTTCGCACCAAGAGATTCACATGATCGCCATACTTTGTCAGATAAATTGCTTCCTCGGCAGCAGTATCGCCGCCACCAATCACCACGAGAGGGACACCTCTAAAGATCGGGGTTGCACCATCACAGATTGCACAAGCCGAAATTCCACGGCTCCAGAATTCATGCTCGCTCGGTAAGCCTAAGCGTTTTGCGGTTGCTCCTGTCGCAATTACGACACTGTGCGCTTCAACCTCTCGCGTTTCGGCGCGAATCTTGAATGGGCGAGTTGAGAAATCAACAGATAAGACATCTTCTGTAACCAGTTCTGCACCCCAACGCTCAGCCTGCGCTTTCATCTGGGTCATGAGTTGCGGGCCAGTGATGCCTTGCGGAAAACCAGGGAAGTTTTCAACTTCAGTTGTCGTCATTAGCTGACCTCCTGGAAGCCCGCCCGCCTGAAAACCTTCAAAAACTAAGGGTTTGAGGTTGGCGCGTCCTGCATAAATCGCTGCCGTATAGCCAGCAGGACCTGAGCCAATAATGACTAAATTTTCGACAGTGGGGTTTGCCATAAGACTTTTACACAAACTCATAACGACTATGAGTAGTATACCCTAAAGTTTGGAAGAAATCGAATAATTTTGTTGGAAAAAGGGGTGGGGAGTAGGGAGTGAGGGAATGGGAAGTAGGATGTCGATCGCTTTAAAGGCTATGCTCGATTGGCAGATATCAGAGATTCGGTGTCATGAAAGAATTTACGATCGGTGCAAAGGTTCGTTTGATTTCTTTGCCGCCTTATTTGAAGTCGGCTGATCCAATGCCGATGCTGCGTCCGGCGGATATTTTGCAGGTCGGGGATGAAGGAACTGTGCTCGATCGCCGACCCGGTGGCTACTGGGGTGTGAGATTCGAGAAAGGAGCATTTCTGCTAGACAGCCAATACCTAGAAGCAAACGCAGAATAACCTCCCCACTCCTCATTAAATTATCCAAACCCAAACTTCCGCACTAAGATGGTTGTGCTCATAGTTACCCCATCCGCCTATGTCCGACCTGCAAACAACATTTTCTAAACTGAGACAGAGCCTTGATCAGATTGTGGTTGGTCAAAGTGCCCTCATCCAGCAGCTTTTGGTTGCGTTGCTTTCAGGCGGTCATGTGATCTTAGAAGGCGTGCCTGGAACTGGAAAAACATTAACTGTCAAAGTGATGGCGAGGCTAGTGCGATCGCAGTTTCGACGTGTGCAACTTACGCCTGATATTCTGCCTTCTGACATTCTCGGTACGAATATTTTCGATCTCAATACCCGCAGCTTTTTACTGAAAAAAGGACCCGTTTTTACTGAGATTCTTCTCGCGGATGAAATCAATCGAACCCCGCCCAAGACTCAATCAGCACTGCTCGAAGCAATGGAAGAACAGCAAGTCACCTTAGACGGTGAGAGTTTACCGTTGCCTGATTTCTTCTGGGTGATTGCGACTCAGAACTCGCTGGAATTTGAAGGCACGTATCCGCTGCCAGAGGCACAACTCGATCGCTTTTTATTCAAGTTAATGGCGGTCTATCCAGATCCGGTTGCCGAGAAGAAAATGCTGCTCAATCATCAAGCAGGGTTTCAGGGTAAGCGATTGGATTTAGATAATATTCAGCCCATTGCATCTGTCGAGCAAATTTTGCAGGCGAGACGGGAAATTCGATCGATCAAAGTCGAAGAGAGTGTTCTGGATTATTTACTCGCAGTGGTTCAAAAGACTCGGCAACATCCAGACTTAGTTTTAGGAGCATCGCCGCGATCGGCGGTCGCGTGGCTCAATGTCAGTAAGGCTCAAGCTTGGCTGTCTGGGCGCAGCTATGTCACACCGGATGACATTAAAGCTGTTGCATTTCCTCTATTGCGTCATCGTCTGATTCTGCGTCCTGAAGCCCAGTTAGACGGGATTGGAGTCGAAGCGGTGATCAATGCTGTCCTCAATCAAGTTGCTGTGCCTCGTTAACTTATGCTGCCTTCACGTCGAACTTACGGATTGTTATTGCTGGGTGGTGCGATCGCGGTCATTGCATTCTTCTTTAATCCCGCTTTGGCGATTTTGGGAATGTTGCTGTTTGACTTGATTGTTTTGGCTTTAACGATTTGGGATGGCTGGCGCGTCAAGCCGCATCGAGTCAAGATCGAACGGCAGGTCGCATCGCGCTTATCGATCGGGCGAGACAACTTAGTCAGTCTCTCGGTTGAAGCAGGCAAGGAGACAGCAGAGGTGCGGATTTATGACAAATATCCGATCGCATTTGGTATCTCTTCGATGCCTTTAGCGGCAAAGCTACCTCCAAATACTTCGCAACAGCTTTCTTATACGGTTCATCCCAGTGAAAGAGGCGAGTATATCTGGAAAGACATTCAAGTTCGGCAGTTAAGCCCTTGGCGTTTAGCTTGGCACAATTGGCAGATCCCACAAGAACAGAAAGTCGCTGTCTATCCAGATTTGATGGGATTGCGATCGCTCTCAATTCGCCTAACGCTAGAATCGTCTGGCTCAATGCGTCGCGCTCGAAGAATGGGAATTGGAACCGAATTTTCAGAGCTTCGAGAATATGGGATTGGAGATGATCCACGCTTCATTGATTGGAAAGCAACAGCGAGACGCGGACAACCTTTAGTTCGAGTGTTGGAACCAGAACAAGAGCAAACGTTGATTATTTTGCTCGATCGCGGTCGGTTAATGACTTCGCAAGTAAAGGCATTGACGCGATTTGACTGGGGACTGAATGCAACTTTAGCTTTGGCTCTGGCAGGATTGCATCGGGGAGATCGAGTCGGAGTCGGAGTATTCGATCGCCAAGTTCAAACTTGGATTCCACCGGAACGCGGGCAAGCTCATCTCAATCATCTGATTGAGCGGTTGACTCCGATTCAGCCCGAGATGCTAGAGCCAGATTATCTCGGTGCAGTGACAACGCTCGTCAATCAACAAACCCGACGTGCTTTAGTCGTCGTCATTACCGATATTGTTGACAGTACTGCGTCTTCAGAATTGCTTGCAGCATTGGGAAGATTAACACCGAGATACTTACCCTTCTGTGTCACGTTGCGCGATCCACAGGTCGATCAACAAGCTCATACTGTTACTGAAGATCTGCCTTCAACCTATGAAAGGGCAGTGGCATTGGATTTAATCGCTCAAAGACAGATGGCGTTTAGTACGTTGAAACAGCGAGGCGTTTTAGTTTTAGATGCGCCTGCAAATCAAATCACGAATGAATTGGTCGATCGCTATCTGCAACTCAAACTCAAGAACCAACTTTAATGACACCTCATTTGATCAAGACCTGATCAAGATGCGATCGCTGACACTGTGAATCTTCTAGCCCTAAGCCCGATTTTTCAGCAATGTCTTGCCAAAATCGCGCTAAAATAGTACTAATGTATGCAAATCTTTGAGGCAAATGTTATGCCGCTACGCCCCCGGCAGCAGTTCCATAATCTGATCAACAAAGGCTTGGTGATCGACGACTGGCTTCGAGATATAGCCATCTGCACCACTTTGCTTGAGGAAATTTTCGCGATCGCCTTCCATGGCGTGAGCGGTGACCAAGATGATCGGCAAGCTTGCAGTCTTCTCATCTGCCTTGAGCAACTGAGTTAGCTGAATCCCATTCATTGCTTTGCCTTGGTACATACTACGAGAGAGAGAGACATCCATGAGGATAATGTCTGCCTCGCCGGACTGGGCAATCTCAATCACTTCATCTACATTTTCAGTATGTTTGACCGCTAGACCTCCGCGTTTTGTCAGAATTTTGGAAAAGACTCTAGCATTTGTCAGATCATCCTCCACAATTAGGACGGTTTGCATATCAAATTCCTCTTACGACAAGATGCTGGATACGGCACAATAAAACGATTGTAAGATAACGCAACTGTATTAGTATTTTCAGGACAGCGATCAAATTAAATCACCGAACCGATCATTTCCGCATATAGTTTGTAAAATTCAGCAGGACAAGTAGGCTCATGGCGCGGACGCGAACTCAATCAGAACAGTTAAACATTCTTCCAAGTGGGCAAGTCATCCCGACTGCGTTACATACAGAAATGCAGCAGTCTTATTTGGAATATGCCATGAGCGTCATCGTTGGGCGAGCACTACCCGATGTGCGCGATGGTTTAAAACCTGTCCATCGTCGTATTTTATACGCAATGCATGAATTGGGATTAACTCCCGATCGTCCTTATCGGAAATGCGCCCGTGTCGTCGGGGACGTACTCGGTAAATATCACCCGCATGGCGACCAAGCTGTTTATGATGCGTTAGTTCGATTAGTTCAAGATTTTTCCAGCCGCTATCCGCTACTTGGGGGGCACGGAAACTTCGGCTCCGTTGATAACGATCCGCCTGCGGCAATGCGATATACCGAAACGCGACTCTCCGCGATCGGGAACGAAGCCTTACTCACAGAAATTGGCGAATCAACCGTCGATTTTATTGGGAACTTTGATAATTCACAGCAAGAGCCAACCGTTTTACCTGCCCAACTCCCGATCCTGCTGCTGAATGGGAGTTCAGGAATTGCAGTTGGAATGGCAACGAATATTCCGCCGCATAATATGGGTGAAGTGGTCGAAGGATTGATTGCCTTAATCGATCGACCCACGCTTTCAGATGAAGAACTGCTCAAGTTGATTCCAGGACCCGATTTTCCGACAGGTGGGGAAATCATTGATACGAATGGAATTCGAGAAGCTTACTTAACCGGACGGGGCAGTGTTCCGATTCGGGGAATTGCAAACTTAGAAGAAATTCAAACCGGACGAGGGAAGCATCGTAGAAGTGCGATCGTCATTACCGAATTACCGTATCAGGTCAACAAAGCTGGCTTGATTGAGAAGATTGCCGAATTAGTCAACACTGGCAAAATTGAAGGGATTGGTGATCTTCGCGATGAAAGCGATCGCGAAGGTATTCGCGTCGTGATTGAACTACGTCGCGATGCGAATCCTCAAAAAATTCTCAATTTCCTGTATCGTCAAACCCCCTTACAGAACAATTTCGGAGTAATTTTACTCGCGCTTGAGAACGGACAACCGAAGCAAATGTCCCTCCGACAAATGCTGCAAGCGTTCTTAGACTTCCGCGAAACTACTTTAACGCGGCAATATCGTCATGAATACGATCAAGCCGATAGCCAGCTTCATGTGGTCGAAGGTCGCTTAAAAGCGCTAGCGAATTTGGATGACGTGATTGATATTTTAAGAAACGCACCCGATGGAGGAACTGCGAAGATTCAACTGCAAGAGCGCTTAGACTTGAGCGATCGACAAGCAGATGCCATTCTGTCGATGCCACTACGTCGGCTCACCGGAATGGAGCGGCAAAGCTTACAAACCGAGTATGATGAGCTGCTGGCAAAAATGGATGAGTTGCACAAGCTGCTCAGCGATCGTAAAGAATTGCTCAAAGCATTGAAGAAAGATCTACGCGCATTGAAGAAGAAATACGGAGACGATCGTCGCACTAAAATCCTTTCTTCCACTGAAGTTGCAGCGATGGAAGTCAAGGATAAAGATGAAGCGACGACTGCTGCAAAATCGGTCAATTTAGCCTTTGAGTTTGAGGAAGAAGAGCAAGATACCGTTGTAGAAGTAACTCAGCGGGGCTATGTGCGGCGCATGACCCCGAAAACCTACGATCGCTTAAGCAAAACTCGCAATGATGATACCGTCACCAAAGACTTAGAAGACGGAGATGATTTTGCAACTCAAACTGACTTTACAACCACAGGTAAAACGCTGGTTGTCTTTACTCGCAATGGAAAAGCCTTTACGTTGAAAGTTCGAGACATTCCGCAAGCGAATAACAATAAAGCAAAAGGTTCGCCCCTTGTGACGTTGTTACCTCCTGCGGCGCAAGCAGAACCCGATGCGATCGCGGCAACCTTTATGCTGCCAGAAGTTCTAGACGATCAATTTGTTCTACTTCTAACCGAGCAAGGCAAGATTAAACGTCTACCGCTATCTGAATTTGCGGATATTACCGGACGAGGCTTGACCGCACTGAAACTCAAAGAAGGGGATCAACTCTTAGCTGCTAGCCCAGTTCAAGTAGGTGAGCAGGTGATGTTAGCAACTTCAAGTGGGCGAGTCTTACGCTTTGAAGTGAATGATTTGCAGGTGCCCGTAGCAAGCCGGACTTCTCAAGGTCAAACGGGAATGCGCGTGGGCAAGAAGGAACGAATTGTTGGATGGGCGATCGCGAACGAAGATGATACCTTCCTGATGATTTCCGAGCAGGGCTATGCAAAACATATGGAAGTCTCAGCGATGCGTCGCGCCAGTACTGGAGAACTTGGAACTCAATCGTTCCATTTCAACAATAAGGCTGATTTAGTCGCTGGAATCGTGGCGGTACTGCCTCAAGCATTAGTGTTCTTATTGACAAATGAAAATCACTTAGCGCGGATCGATGTCGATCGTTTGGAACTGAGAGCAAAAGATGAACGCGGCGATCGAGTTGTCAAATTGGCGAAAACAGAACGGATTACCCATGTGAGTCTACCTGTGTTGTTTGGTAGCGAAGAAGAGAACGAATAATCGTCGCTCGATTGAACGCTGCTCCGAATCTCCCGATATTGTTATTCCAACTTGTCCTGGCACGAGTTCGGCAAGTCTTGCTGAACCTGTGCCAGAAGGCTCAATTTGTTGATCGAGATGACATAAACCAGACTCGTCCTGCAAGAGAACAATGGTCAGCAGAGCCGAGTTTGTCTTTTCGGTTTCAGTCGGACTTTATATAGAAAATTTCGAGTTGTTAGGGTCGAATCCACTCAATTATTAAGGACTTGAAGCGAATGAAACCTATGGTAAGGTATGGGGTTTTCTATACTCTTCAAGTTTTTTTTAAGACAGCTATCTCGTAATATCAAATAGAGACGAATCAATCCTTTAATGGATCATCAATATTATTCAATCAATAGTGCAAAGCTACGACTTTTCGCTATTGATCAAATTACGATCGAACACCCTAGTTTTTAACAGGAAAATTTCGTGCTAGAAGCGTGTGTCTTTGCCACAGTTTTGTGCGGTTTTTTTGGCATTATTCTGAAAAAGAATCTTGTCATGAAAATCATTTCAATGGATGTGATGAGTGCAGGGGTGATTGCTTACTATGTCGTGATTGCTGCTCGGCAAGGAACGTTCACACCTATTCTCTCTGGAACAACAGAACGAGCTTTTGCTGATCCAGTTCCTCAAGCTGTGATTTTGACAGGTATTGTGATTGGCTTCTCAATTCAGGCACTCATGCTGGTTGGTGTCATGAAGTTAGCCAAAGAAAATCCAACGTTAGAGAGTCACGAAATTGAAAAACAGAATACACCATGAATATTCTTACACTTGCCTGGATTACATTCCCGTTCTTTCTCGGGTTTGTGATTTATTTAGTACCAAAACTCGATAAACAGCTTTCATTGTTCGGCACATTAGTTTCTGTTGCTTATGCTTTGAAACTATTTACTGAGCCTGCATTAAACCTAAAACTATTAGATAGCTTTGGCGTAGTCTTAACGGTTGATTCGCTAACAGCGTACTTTATTTTAACGAATGCGATCGTCACGATTGCCGTGCTATTTTACTGTTGGCAAACCAGCAAATCAACCTTTTTTTACGCGCAAACGCTGCTCTTACACGCCAGCATTAATGCGGCATTTGTTTGCTCAGATTTTCTCAGCTTATATATTGCGTTAGAAGTCAGCGGAATTGCAGCATTTTTGCTAATTGCTTATCCGAGAACCGATCGCAGTATTTGGGTCGGGCTGCGTTATCTGTTTACCAGTAATGTCGCCATGCTGTTCTACCTGATTGGGACAGCTTTGGTTTATAAAGCAGATCATTCTTTCAGTTTTACAGGATTGCAGAATGCACCACCTGAAGCAGTCGCGCTTCTGTTTCTAGGCTTACTGGTCAAAGCAGGAGTATTCATTTCAGGCTTGTGGCTACCGATGACACATTCTGAAGCAGAAACGCCTGTATCTGCCTTATTGTCCGGAGTCGTGGTCAAGGCAAGCCTCTTAGCTTTGGTGCGATGTGCGTTGATTTTGGATGATATCGATGCGATCGTACGAATTTTTGGAGTCGCAACAACGCTTTTAGGAGTGTTTTATGCGGTCTTTGAGAAAGACACGAAACGGATGTTAGCATTTCACACTGTTTCGCAATTGGGATTTATTCTGGCAGCACCGGAGGCAGCAGGCTTTTACACGCTCTCGCACGGCTTAGTGAAATCCTCACTATTCTTGCTCGCCGGGAATTTGCCCAGTCGGAACTTTAAGGAATTGCAGACCAAGACGATTTCGACCCCGGTTTGGATTGCGTTGGTGATTGCCAGTCTTTCGATTTCTGGATCGCCTTTGTGGGCAGGATTTGGAGCCAAGGTTTTTACCCTGAAGAATCTACTGCCTTGGCAAGTGATCGCAATGAATGTTTGTGCCGTTGGCACAGCGACCTCTTTTGCAAAATTTATCTTTTTGCCACATGGCAAGACCGAGGAAAAAGTGCGTCCGGGATTGATTGCCGCGATCGTGCTCCTTCTCGGAGGCTTGTTGTTCGCGAATATTGCCTATATCCAAGCTTATACCGTCGAAAACATTGTGAAAGCCTTCGTCACGATTGGCGGGGGATGGTTGGCATATTGGGTGATCTTTCGACGGGCGACGGTCAAACTGCCGCGAATGCTTGAAGAGTTTGAGCACCTAGTCGGCATGATGGGCTTAACCTTGATTCTGTTGTTCTGGATGGCACTCGCATGATTGGACATGTTCTTGTCAGACTCGTTCTCTGGTTCTTGCTCACTGCCGATTTCAGTGCAGCAAATATTGTGATTGGACTCTGTATTGCCTTTCTCTTACCTCGGAGCTATACGGCTCCAGAGACTTTAAGAGAGTGGCTACGATCGCTGAAAAAAATTCTCATGGTGATTCCGGCAGCGTATCAAGAAGCGTTTGAAATTATGCTGCATCCGCACCGCCATGAAACGATAGTGAAAGAACGAGTTCCCGCTCATCGATCGCCACGGATGATTTTTCTCGATATCTTTCTGATTACCTTCACACCGAAAACGATCGTCACGAAACACGATGATAGAGGTTGGTATGAAGTGCATGAAGTGCGGAGGGATGCTTCATGAATATCCTGCTGATTGCAATGCTGATTGCATTGTTAATTCCGCTCTACGAAGCTTGGAAGAATGAAGATATTTGGCAAACGATGCTTGCATTTGCCAGCGTCTCATCCAAGACCGCCATTATTGCTTTAACGATCGCGGTCTTTCGAGACGATTGGATGATTGGCGTTGTTGCTGTGATCATTTTGAGTGTGGGTAACGCTGGCATGATGCTGCTCGCACATATTCTCAAGAGGATGAATGACGGATGATCAATATTCTCAGTGATATTTTGATTGGAGCGGGCATTGTTCTCTGGTTTTGGGGGACATTAGCCTTACCGACTCAGCGATCGGTACTTTACAAACTTCACAGTTTGTCCGTTGCTGACACGCTCGGTTCGATGACGATTATCTTCGGATTGTTTCTGAGGATTCCGAACCGATGGGCATTGTTACTGCTTGCGCTCTTTTGTCTGATGATTTGGAACACCATGTTGGGCTATGTGCTGGCTCACTGTTCGAGTAGTGAGGAACCGGATTATGACTGAGGTAAATATCATTGCCGTGCTCTTGCCAATTGTGGCAGCTATGTTAGTGTTTCAAACAAATCCCTATCATGCACTGATCATTCGCGGCATTTTAGGGGCTATCGCTGCCTTGTTATATGCCGTGTTAGGAGCGGGAGATGTTGGCTTGACAGAAGCATTGATGGGCAGCTTACTGGCAACGATGCTATACGCAGTAGCAGTACGATCGTCATTCGTCATGCGGCTAGGAATTCTTACAGAAGAGAATTTGGAACCAATGATTGAGAATGTGCGATCGATCATGAACAAGCACTATATGCGAGTGGAATTAGTACCCTTTCGCGATCGCCAAGATTTAGATCAAGCATTGATGACGAAAGAAATTCATGCAACTTGTGTGCGCGATTCGGAGAACTATAACACAGTAGTTCGCATCCCACGCCTCTATGAAATTTTACAAAACGAACTAGCATTTCCTCTCGCTCAACTGACTTACAAAGGAGAGAAATCATGAAATGGCTCTACATTGCAGCCGGATTAGCGCTGTATGTGAAATTTCTTTTTATGCCGAATCCTGCGCCAGAATTGCCGTTTTCGATCGCAGAAACGGTGGTGAAAGAAAGTGGTGTAATTAATGCAGTCTCGGGAATTATTTTTAGAAATCGGCTTTACGACACGATTTTTGAAGTGATTGTGTTTACAATCTCAATTCTCGGGGCGAAGTATCTCTTATCGAATGAGCCGCCCAGTAAAGTGCACCATTTTACGGATCAAGCTTCCATTGTGTTGGCAAGATTAGGAGCGACCATCTGTGCATTGGTCAGTATTGAATTGGGCATCCGAGGGCATCTGAGTCCTGGGGGCGGATTTGCTGCCGGGGTTGCGGGTGGAACAGCGATCGGGCTGATTGCGATTACTTCTTCGCCAGAATGGTTGGAAGCAGTGTATCACAAGTGGAAAGCTGCGATGTGGGAGAAGATTTCGGTTTTGGTGTTCATTGTGTTGGCAGTGATCACGCTAGCTGGCTATGAGTTGCCGCATGGAGAACCGGGAGCTTTGATCAGTGGTGGAGTTTTGCCATTGCTGAATGTTCTAGTCGCGATTAAAGTTGCGCTAGGGTCTTGGGCAGTGGTTTTGCTCTTCATTCGGTATCGGGGATTGTTGTAAGAGTTTACTTTGACCTTCTGTATGCTAGAGAGTTCACGATTCAGGATTGCTAGGTGCGGATTGTGGCTTAAAGGAGAGTTACTCGCGCGCGAATTTCCGCTTATGTAAAGCGGAATTGAGCGTTAAAACGGTACTGAACACAGCTGGATTTTGATGGACTAACACCGCATATGTTGGAGACTGTAAATTGATCCAGATGACCAGTTCTGAGGTACTGAATGTCAGCACGATCGGAACTTTGGCGACTGACAGTGCCCAAGCGTTCTGATACGCTTGCAATCGATGTGTTAAAGAAAATGTCTTGACAGCACCAAATAGCTCGTTTTGGTAGCGCATCCCGGTTTGAATTCGCCCCTTGTAGAAGAAAGAAAATTGCTGGGTCGAGCCAAGTTTGATGATCGTAGGAAACTCGGTCGGCAGGATAGGCGAGGTTTGAAAGCCCAAAATTTGCAAAATTCGGCGCTTAATTTCAATGAGATTCGCTGAGTGAGCAGGTGCTTTCTCGAATTGCTGATAGAGTTTCAGCAGCAGTTCAAGTTCTACCGTCTCTGAGCCTTCGGAGTTTAGCTGACATGACCAGTTCGACAGGATTTTATCCAGGCTCATTTCGCTGAGACCCGCCGCTCTAGAATTGGGCATGAATAGCTGCGCGAGATTATCGGTACTTTGGCGTAAGAGTTTCCGAATACAATATTGGGCAAGTGGCGATAACGACATGTCAAATCCAAGACACAATAGAGCGATTTCTCTGAAAATAGTTTGAAAATCGTCGTTGAATGCTAACCATCTCTAGATTGCAAGTCAGAGTGAGTTCACTAAAAGGATTCAAAAACAAAAAACTAGCGCTCAGTTCGTATAGCACAGACGTGCATCAGTCCTGGTTAAATACCTAAAGCGAGACAGATCGAAGTGAAACAGCTTTTTTATAATCTTTCAAATATCTTTTCAGAGGTTGAACCTAGAATGCCCAATCCAAAAATTGAGACGAATTTTCCCCTTGAAAGGACTTCTCATCAATGATGATGAGTTCTAATCGAGTAAGGAAATATTGATTACTTTCTTAAATCTTTAATTTCGTCTGAGTGATCGAGCGCATAACGGAGTTCAGTAGAGAGGTGGTTTTTCGCAAGGTAAGTATCAATGTGATGTTTAAGCTTTAACTCGCTTCTTGTACAGAGGCTAACTAGAAGTAAATATACTCTGCATCTAAGCAGGACAAGCGCTAAACTTACTGCGATCGCTCTAGCTTTGACGAGAGTTTTGATACGAGTCTCTCTGTGTATGTGTCTAGCTCCAAAAAAATAGAGGAGCTACCTTTATTCTACGGAACTTTAGGTTATCCGGATAGTTAGTTATCCCTTGTAGCCAGTGCATCCATTCAAGCGCAAAATGCGTGCTTGACTTTACTGATTGAATACGTTTACTTATATAGATGGCTCGGTGTGGCACGGTTGAGATGAAATCATTCAATTAAGATATCGTGTTAAGAAAATGTGAATCTGTGTGAATCTGTACTGCTCGTATTGAAAACGGCAGAAGAGAGAAGTTAGGTAGAGAGACTAGAAAAGCTAGGCACTGAGAATTGAGGACGTTTCGGTTAGGTTTCGAGAAAAAGATTGCCTACGCAGGTAGAAGATTTAAGCGATATTGCTTTTCTAGCACCTGAATGCTTTTAAAAGTTTTTAGCTGATGAGATCAGACTGCATCGAGTCTGCATCAATCATTTGTCTATAGGTGTGTTCCAATGCAAGAACAATTTTCACCTGTGCGATCGACTCGGCACAGCCCATATTCGATTGTGCCTTCATCCGATCAAAAGCCACTCGTTTCATTGATTGCTCCCGCATTTAATGAAGCACTGATTCTGCAAGATAACCTGTCTTTTCTCTGCGACTACATGCGATCGCTAGAGTCGGAGTATGACTGGGAAATTGTGATTGTGAATGATGGCAGTCGCGATGAAACGGGTCGGTTAGCTCAAGAATTTGCCCGCACCCACTCAAATATCCGAGTGCTTCATCATCGCGTCAATCGAGGACTCGGACAAGCATTAAAGACCGGGTTTAGCGGCGCAAAAGGGGACTATGTCGTCGTCGTTGATCTGGATCTGAGCTATTGTCCTGAGCATATCGGCTTGCTGCTGAAAAAGATTCAGGACACTCAAGCTGGTGTTGTCGTTGCTTCACCTTATATGAGTGGAGGACGAGTTTCAAATGTCCCTTGGTTACGGCGTGAGTTAAGTGTGTGGGCAAATCGATTTTTATCGATCGCAGCCAAGCGCAGTTTATCGACGTTGACCGGAATGGTTCGGGTTTATGATGCGGAATTTCTGCGATCGCTGAATCTGCGCTCAAATGGTATGGAAATCAATCCTGAATTGATTCACAAAGCCTTTTTACTTGGAACGAAAGTAGAAGAGATTCCAGCCCATTTGAATTGGAGAATGCAGAAAAGCCAGCCGCAGCAGCCGCAGCGCAAATCGAGCCTGAGTTCTAGCGCAAAGTTGCTTCGGCATACTTGGGAAATCTTTTTCTCTGGCTTTCTACTACGCCCTGTGATATTTTTTATCGTCCCAAGCGTGCTCTTTTTTCTGATGTCGCTCTATGCCAATGCTTGGGTGCTGGTGCATTGCTTCACGCAATATCAGCGCTTAGCACAAGACACTCAGTTTCCAGATGCGACAGAAGCAGTTGCATTAGCATTCGCTCAGGCTCCGCATACCTTCTTTATTGGCGGAACAACTTTGATGCTCGCAATTCAGCTTTTTAGTTTAGGCATCGTATCGGTACAGAACAAGAGCTATTTTGAAGAGCTGTTCTATCTAGGCACCGCGATTTATAAGCGCAATTCCGAAAAGTAAGTCTTGAAAATATTTGCAGTTCCAAGGCTTGTGTAGAAAGCCTTCTCAGCTTTGTGCTGAGTCCGTGGAATTGCTTGCAGTACAGGAGAAAAACACATGGTACAAGCACCGAAACAACAAACTCGTTTAGTTCTACCCTCTGACCAAGAAGCGAGCGGTCGGACATTAGGCGAAGAAGAAATTGCATTGGTGTCGGAAGCAATTCGCAGCGGAACATTGACAAGCACGAAAGGAACCTTTGTTAAAACGCTAGAAAAGCGGTTTGCAGAGATGCTAGGCGTGAAGTATGCTTATGCCTGCTCTTCCGGTTCAGGCGCAGTCCATACTGCGATCGCAGCAATTGATCCAGAGCCAGGTGATGAGATTATCACGACTTCAATCACGGATATGGGTGCTTTGACCCCCATTCTGTATCAAGGTGCGATTCCGGTCTTTGCAGATGTTGATCCGCAAACTTGGAACGTCACGGCTGAAACGATCGAGAAATGCATCAGCGATCGCACAAAAGCCATTATTGTGACGCATTTGTTCGGGAATCCCTGTGACATGACTGCAATCATGGAATTAGCAGAGTCTCGTGGCATTCCTGTGATCGAAGATTGTGCTCAAGCGTTTCTCGCAACCCATGCTGACAAACCTGTGGGAACCATTGGTAAGATTGGTTGCTTTAGTCTGCAGCAAGGTAAGCACATCACGACAGGTGAAGGTGGAATTGTCACCACGAACGATGATGCTCTAGCACGTCGAATGTTCTTGTTTATCAATAAAGCATTTGGTTATGGCGATCCGAATCCTGATCACTATTTCATTGCCTTGAATGGGCGGATGTGTGAACTTCAAGGCGCAGTTGCAGTCGCACAGTTGTCGAAGCTTTGGGGCTGTGTGGAACATCGGCGAATTGCAGCGAAGAAGATGACACAAAAGCTGCAAGGCTTGGCAGGAATTGAAACACCCTACTGCGATGAGCGCAATACGCATGTGTTCTGGAAGTACTGCTTGCGGGTCGATAGCAAGGTCGTGCCAGATGGTGCAGTCGGTTTAGCGAAGAAACTCAAAGAGCGTGGAATTTTCTCGGCTCCTCGATACATTCAGAAACCCGCGTTTCAGTGCATGATTTTTGAGCAACAGCGGACGTTTGGGAATTCGCGCTTTCCGTTTACTTTGGCGCGTCCTGAGGCGGTGGATTATAGCCCTGAGAAGTTTCCGGGAACATTTGCAGGCTTAGAAGCAGTACTGGTACTGCCTTGGAATGAAGCTTATACCGACGAGCATATTGACTACATTGCGAATGCAATTCATGAGTCGTTAGCTTAGGTCATCCGAGAAAAGTACGCGGTAGAGCCATTGGAACCGTGGTGAATCACATTTGCCACGGATCAATACACATCAGTAGCTGTGAAGAGGAAATGTCATGACTGAGAAGCTGAAGTTTGGATTGATTGGAGCAGGTGGAATTGCACAGGCTTATGCACAGGCGTTTGAAAAATCTACGATCGCGCAATTAGTCGCCGTTGTTGATGTTCGACCCGAGGCAGCACAGGCGCTTGCAGAACGATTGAACTGCCAGAGCTTTGATAGCTATCAGACGATGGCAGAAAGCTTGGAACTTGATGCAGTGATTATCTGTACACCCCCTGTGACGCACCGGGACATTTCCGTCTACTTCTTAGATCGCAAGATTCATGTGCTGTGTGAGAAGCCGCTGAGTGTCGATGTGAACAGTGCGATCGAGATGGTCGATACTGCGGCGCGCAACGGCGTAATTTTGACGATGGCATCGAAGTTCCGCTATGTCGAAGATGTGATCCGGGCAAAGAGCTTAGTCATGTCGGGCGTTTTAGGCGAGATTGTTTTGTTTGAGAATGCGTTTACTTCGCGGGTGGATATGTCCTCGCGTTGGAACTCGAAGCCTGCGATTAGTGGCGGGGGCGTGTTAATTGATAACGGAACCCACTCGATCGATATTATGCGCTACTTCTTGGGCGCTCTAGCTGAAGTCCAGGTGATTGAAGGAAAACGCATTCAGAGCTTGGATGTAGAAGATACCGTGAGAATCTTTGCGAAGAGTGCGAGCGGCGTTGTGGGTAACGTGGATCTGTCCTGGAGTATCAACAAAGAGTTGGATAGCTACATTCGGATCTACGGTTCTCAAGGAACGATTTCGATCGGTTGGAAAGAGTCGAAGTATCGTCAATCTTCTAGTCCTGAGTGGATCAAGTTTGGCAACGGATACGACAAGGTTCAAGCATTTACGAGCCAAATCGAGAACTTCTCGAAAGCGATTTTGGGACAAGAAGCTTTGTTGATCACTCCGCAAGACAGTATTGCGTCTGTAGAAGTGATCGAAGCGGCTTACAAGTCGATGAATCAAACTCAGTGGACAGGTGTATCTTACGACTCGCTGAAGGTGCTAGGCTTCGCGACTGCGCCGACCAATGGCGATAAAGCGTTTGCTAGCGCATCGTAAGGGTTGGGGTTTGGCTGTTCAACCCGCAAAGAGAGTGAATTTCAAACCTGCGGGTTAAACAAAGTTTAACCGAGACTATCGAGCCTACTGTGCGTGGATTTAGTTTAAAAATCTAGAACGAGTCTATGAATCTGCAAATCAATTCTAGTAGCCCTTCTGTGCGTATTCATCCAACGGCGATCGTGGAATCGAATGTTTCGATTGGAGCGCGGAGTTCAGTCTGGGACAATGTTCATATTCGCTTTGACACTGAGATTGGCGAAGAATGCATCATTGGTGAAAAAACCTATATTGCTTATGGTGTGAAGATTGGCGATCGCGTCAAGATCAATGCCTTTGTGTATATCTGCAATGCAGTCACGATCGAAGATGGAGTGATGATTAGTGCAGGAACGGTGTTCACCAATGACCGTTTTCCCAGAGCGACGACCTCTGATCTCAAACACCTGCGTCCCTCTGATCCAGATGAGCATACTTTACCGACCCTTGTGAAAGCAGGAGCCACGATCGGAGCAAATTGCACGATCGGAAATGATTTGTCGATCGGACAGTTCGCAATGGTTGGCATGGGATCGCTAGTCACAAAATCCGTTCCAGATTTCCATTTAGCGATCGGACATCCTGCTCGCTCAGTAGGCGCTGTGTGCCGATGCGGTCAGCTATTGACGCGCTTCCCAGCCGATCTTAAGACGTTTCACGCAGATATTGATTGTCCGACCTGTGGACTTCAGTATGCAATTCGCGAAGGGGTCGTTGAAGAATTGACACCTTAGTTCTCCCCACTCCCCACTCCCCACATTCATTCACCTACCCAAGATACTCATGTCAGTTTCATCACAACGATGGGCGATCGTAGGCGGTGGCATCCTCGGCATGACCCTCGCACTCCGTCTCGCTCAGCAAGGTAAGCAAGTTACTTTATACGAAAGCGCTCATCAATTTGGTGGGCTGGCAAGTGCTTGGCGATTAGGCAACATCCTTTGGGATCGGCACTATCATGTCACATTGCTCTCGGATACTCATGTTCGATCGCTACTGACAGAGCTAGGCTTAGAACAAGACATGCAATGGGTCGAAACCAAAACAGGATTCTTCACCGATGGCAAGCTCTATTCGATGTCGAATACGCTGGAATTTCTGAGCTTTCCAGCATTACGATTCATCGATAAGTTGCGATTAGGCTTCACGATCTGGTATGCCTCAAAGGTCAAAAACTGGAAAAAGCTAGAAAAGATTCCCGTCGCAACTTGGTTGAGAAAACTATCGGGCGATCGCACATTTGAAAAAATTTGGTTGCCGCTTCTGCGATCGAAGCTCGGTGAAAATTATCACATTGCTTCTGCTTCATTCATTTGGGCGATCATTGCTCGCATGTATGCCGCGCGACGAACAGGCTTGAAAAAAGAAATGTTCGGCTACTTGCCAGGCGGATATGCACGATTGCTCTCTCGATTCGTTGAAGTGCTTTCAGAACACAATGTTGAGCTGAAAGTTGGACATCGAGTGAGCCACGTGATTCGCAAGCAAGGACAAGTTCAACTTGAATTTACCAACGGACAGACAGAACACTTCGATGAAGTGGTGCTGACGATGGCATCTCCGATCGCGGCTCAAGTCTGCAAAGGGCTTTCTGCGATGGAATACGACTTACTCAGAAACGTTGAGTATCAAGGCATTATCTGTGCGTCCCTGTTGCTGAAAAAGCCCTTAGCATCTTACTACGTCACGAATATTACAGATACCTGGGTTCCGTTTACAGGTGTCATTGAAATGTCCGCTCTCGTTGATCGCTCAGAATTTGATCAGCGATCGCTCGTTTACTTACCGAAGTATGTCTCTAGCAATGATCCCGCCTTTGGATTAACCGATGAAGAGATTCAAGAAGAGTTTATTCAAACGCTGGTCTTGATGTATCCAAAGTTCGATCGCAATGATGTGGTAGCTTTCCGAGTCTCGCGTGTGCGGCAGGTCTTTGCGATTTCAACCTTGAACTATTCGGAAAAGTTACCGCCGATGCATACTTCTGTTCCAGGCGTACACATCATTAACTCTGCTCATATTCCGAATGGAACCTTGAATGTGAATGAGACAGTGCTGCTAGCTGAAAAATCTGCCGTGGAATTGCTCACCCGCTCTCGACAGTTCGCAATCGATGCCGTTCGAGCCTAATCCTCACACCGAAAGTTGCAATGAAAACAACGCCTGTGCTTGCAAAGCAATCTCAATCGATGACTCAAATCCATCGCTTGGCGATCGTCGCGATCGCGCTTTTAGTCATGCTGCCGATGCTGTTTTACGGCGTGTACGATGCCCATGACTTACCTGCATTTCATCTGCGTTGGGCAAAACAGTTTTCGGATCAATTCTGGTCTGGAGAACTATATCCCCGTTGGTTGCTCAATTTGAATGGAGGATTAGGCAGTCCAACTTTTTTCTTTTATAGCCCAGTGCCCTACTATTTCACGAGCTTACTGCGTCCATTGGTCTGGATGGCTGATCCGCTAGGGTGGCATCAGTTGAGCTTTGGCGCATTACTGGGACTCGCTGCATCGGGGATCACGGCTTATCTGTGGTTGCAGTGTTTGGTTCCAGCTAGAGCAGCGTTCATTGCCGCAATTTTTTATGTGATTGCACCTTATCATTTAGCAGTCGATCTGTATGTTCGATTTGCTTATGCAGAATTTTGGAGCTTTGTCTGGCTACCGTTGATTCTATATTTCACGCATAAATTGGCTCAGGGTCAGAAAAAAGCAGCGATTGGATTCACGATCGCGCAAGCGCTCTTGATCATGACGCATTTGCCCACTTTTCTGATTTTCTCACCTGTCCCATTTCTTTATCTGCTTTGGTACGGAAAGCAGCGAGTCAAAATTGCGATCGCTTTCAGCATCGCCTTTATCTTGGCAGTCGGATTAGCTGCAATCTACTGGTTTCCAGCGATGACAACCAAAGATTTCATTATCCTTAAGGCTGATCCGACTCAGTACGAGTTTTACGACTACACAACAAACTTCTTATTTGCAGAGAGCATTCGGCAGAATTTCCAGGGCGTGATTTCATTTCTAGGAATCTCAAGTGTTCTGATGCTTGTGCTGGCAGCGACGACATTCTTCATCGCAAATCGGCTGAATTCGACACGGCATTCTAGCTTGTTTTGGATCGCGATCGCGCTGGTTTCATGCTGGATGTGCCTCCCTCAAAGTAACTGGGTCTGGCAATTAATCCCACCGCTACAGATCATCGAAGCCCCTTGGCGATTTAATACAATTTTGACGCTTGCGACAACGGCTTTAGTTGGATTGGCAGCGACCTCTGTTCAGCCTGCTCGACTGAACCTCAAAACAATTTTAAGTGCGGTGCTCCTTCTTGGAATTGGCGCAGGATTAGCATTTCTAAGTTTGCTGCCTGTACGAGAAATGTTCTTCACTTGGACTGCAGCAAACAAAGTACTGCTCATTGTGATTGTGACTTTGTGTACGATCGCAACAACATTTGTTCTATACTGGACGCGCCTTGTCAGTTCTAAACTCGCCACAATCAGTCTGTTGTTAACGATCGTATTGCTCTTTTCTAGCAGCGTAGTCATGAAACGATCGCTCTATCCTATTCTCAATCTAAAATCAGAGCTTGAGATTCAGCGAGATGCCGTCTTACATCGCCCAAAATGGGTTCCTGCATCGCTTTATACAACAGATAATCTGCGAAAACTGATTGATGAGAAATTTGGCTCTGCGGTGACGATCGAAGCACAAGATCGAGTCAATGCTTCGATCTGGAAACCCAGGTTTCTAACTTTACAAACCAGTTTAGAAACTGAACAATGGTTGACGCTGAGACAGTTCTACTATCCAGCTTGGATCGCTGAAACCAACTCTCTTTCTCTCCCAATACAGCCCTCTCCAGAGGGACTGCTACAAATTAAAGTTCCACCGGGTCAACATACGATCGCGGTGCAGCTAGAAACCCTGCCTCAAGAACGGATTGGCATTGTTCTGAGCTTTGGCGCTGGAGGTCTATTAATGGCTTGGTTCGCTTTGTTTAATCGACGAATTCAGAAATTGCTTATTGCAAAACGCTCAGGTCTGCATTTCAAATCTTCGGCTTCCTAGGTCGGTCGTTTCACCTCAAGCTTACAGGTCGTCAATTCTCATAAAATTGCGTGCAAGATGATAGCCACGATCGATCATTTAGAAGCCCCGCAAGCGCTCCTTTCTTCAGTTCAATAGCTCTCTTATAGATCATGAAAGATTTATCTGATACCTTTCCTCAACCTTATGGCGCGCCCTGCCGTGCTGATGGAACTGCTCCCCTCGCGATGACACGGGTGAAGTGCTGTATTTGCGATGTCGATGATGCAAGTGCTGTAGCAGTTGGAGAAGATTTCGAGTATCGTACTAGTCCCGATACGTTTCTAGCTGTGCAGTGTCGTGGCTGTGGATTGGTCTATCTCAATCCGCGCCCTGACATCAGCGAACTCGATCGCATTTACCCGCGTGACTATCATGCGTATGAATTCTCGGCTGAGCGATTTGGCTTTGTCTACCGGGTGCGGCAGCGATTAGAAGCAAAGCGATTGCTGTCAGCTTGCAAAGGACTAGGCAAAGATGCTCGAATCATTGATGTCGGCTGTGGGGATGGCTTTCATCTACGCTTACTGCGTGATTTTGGACAGCCCACTTGGAGGCTTGAAGGAATTGAACCGAGCGATCTCGCAGTCAAAGCAGGAATGAATGAAGGACTGGAGATTCATTCAGGCATGGTTCAGGACTTAGACTTGCCCAAAAATAGCTATGATTTAGCTTTCATGATCGCCACGATCGAGCATGTCGATCATCCCGCTGAAGTGCTCGCTGCTGTGCGATCTCTCCTGAAACCGGGCGGTCGAATTGTCATTGTGACCGACAACACCGATACATTGGATTTCAAACTCTCAAAAGCCCGCCACTGGGGCGGCTATCATTTTCCGCGACACTGGAATTTGTTTAATTCAACCAATTTAAGAATGCTGGCGCAGAAAGTTGATCTCGAAGTCGCTCAGATGACCACGATCGTGTCGCCAGTCAATTGGGTCTATTCGATTCGGAATGCGCTCGTCGATTGGAACGCACCCAAATGGCTCATCAATCAATTCAGCTTGCAATCTACCCTCTCGCTCGGTGTGTTTACGATTTTCGACATGATTCATCAACGGATGGGTCATGGGGCTTTGCTGAGAGCCGTGTTGAGAAAGCCTTGATAAGCTGATTTAATTCCTCCCTGAACCTTATGAACACTGAAATTAAACCTGTCGTGATCGTCGGCGGTGGGCTAGCTGGTTTGACTGCCGCTTGGGCACTTCGACAACACAACATTCCTGTGAAACTCTATGAGGCAGGCAAGCAGATTGCTGGACTAGCAGGCAGTTTTCACGATCCCGATGGTTTTACTTATGACTTCGGCGCACATTTTGTCACCAATCGACTCGCTGCCGCGATCGGCGTAGGTGCGCTGTGCCGAAACGTGCGCTACTATGGCGAAACTGTCTACCTCAAAGGTCGTAACTACACATATCCATTTGGTTTACTGCAAAATCCTCGCTATGTTGCCAGCGGGATCGCCAGCAAATTGAAGCGGCATCAGCCGAAAAATGCAGCCGAATGGTATCGTGCTGAGTATGGTCAAACTTTAGCCAACGAAGTCGCCATTCCATTAACTGAAGCTTGGTCAGGCGCTGCGGCTGAAGATTTAGCAACGTCTGTTGGCGATAAGCTGCAAGCCGGAATTGCTCAGAGCATCGTCCATAAGCTGATGGCTCGCTTCACTCAGCGCGCTGTCACCAATGGATACAGCCATGACATGCCTGAAAATCCGCATGTTTGGCACGTTTATCCTAAAGGTGGACTCGGCTTATTGTGCCAAAAGCTAGCCGAAGATCTTCAAGATTGCATTCAGCTTGAGTCTCCAGTAGAAGCAATTCTCGTTGAGAATGAGCAAGCAGTCGGAGTTCGAGTCAAAGGGGTAGAGCAGCCTGCTTCTGCTGTGATTAGTACGGCACCTTGTCATATTTTAGCCAAGCTGGTTCAAGGCTCGGATGCGGTCAAGCCTTTATCGAGCTTCAAGTACCGTCCGATGGTTTTTGTGAATTTGCGCTTGCATGGTCGTGGCTTGCTCTCTGATACAGTCGTTTGGACTCCAGAACGCGACTATCTCTTCTTTCGCTTAACCGAGACACCTTTATCCATGCCGTGGCTCGCTCCTGAAGGAAAAACACTGATCACCGCAGATATCGGCTGTGAAATCGGCGATGAGATTTGGCAGATGTCAGACGAAGAATTGGGAGAGCGCTGTATCGAACATTTGCGTGAAATCATTCCAGATGCGCGGCAGCGATATTTTGGCTGTCGGGTGTTGAAAACTCCGATCGCTTATCCAGTTTTCTTGAGCCAGTATGAGGAGCATCGTCAGCGACTCGCCCGCTCCACAGGGATTTCAGGACTCTACAGTATTGGGCGCAATGGAGAATTCGCCCATTTACTCATGGAGGACATCTACTGGCGCACAACCTCGAAAATGCGTCAACTTGCAGCGAACTTGAATTAGTGTGAACCCTATGAAACAGCGTAGAAAACCGATCGCGAGCTTATCGCTTGATCTGGATAATCAATGGTCTTACATGAAAACTCACGGAGATGAGGGCTGGGAGTCTTTTCCATCCTATTTAAATCTTCTGATCCCGCGAGTACTGGAGTTTTTGGATCAGCGGGATCTGAAAATTACGTTCTTCATTGTTGGACAGGATGCTGCGCTAGAAAAAAATACAGCAGCATTAAAAGCGATCGCCGATCACGGTCATGAAGTTGGAAACCATTCGTTTCTGCATGAACCCTGGTTGCATCTGTACACCGAGGAGCAGATTAATACAGAACTCGCGATCGCAGAACGGCACATCGAGCAGGCGACCGGACAGCGTCCTATCTGTTTTCGAGGTCCTGGCTTTAGCTTGTCTCGAACTGTGCTGCAAGTGCTCGCGAGACGAGGATATCTCTGCGATGCTTCAACATTTCCAACCTTCTTAGGACCGTTGGCGCGAGCTTACTATTTTATGACCAGTAAGCTGAGTAAAGAAGAACTCGAAAAGCGCAAGCAACTGTTTGGGAAATTTCAAGATGGATTGCGCCCGCTCAAGCCGTATCGCTTGAGAATGGATGCGGGCAGTTTAGTCGAGCTTCCAGTCACGACAATGCCTGTGTTTAAGGTTCCAATTCATGCCAGCTATATTCTGTATCTGGGCGTGTTTTCTCCGATGCTGGCAATGTTGTATTTCCGATGTGCGATCGCGCTTTGCAAATTGTTTCAAGTCCAGCCTTCTATCTTGCTGCACCCTTTGGATTTTATGGGCTGTGATGATTTGCCGGAACTCGCTTTCTTTCCAGCAATGAATCTGCCGAGCTACAAGAAAGTGGCAATGATGAGCAAAATTATTCGGGTCTTGACTGATAATTTTACAGTGCTCACAATCTCACAACATGCTCGGCAAATGGCAAAAGCAGAGGACATTCCGGTGATGCATCCGAGCGCGATCGCGCTGTAATCAGCGCGATCCCTCGGGGTGATAGATGTTGATCTCCCTAGTCGTCTTCAAGCGATAAATCTGATGGGTAGATCACTGCTGATCTGTCCCACTGCTCCTCATTTTTTTTAGCTGTCATACAACTGCGATCGATAGTAGTTCGAGTATCGATCGCAGTTGTATGTGTGTTCAACTTCACGAAACTGACTTGAATGTAAAAAGATCCTATGTAATCGCACATTCATAGCAACAGCTATTGCTCTCAATAGATATACATGATAGAAATTAAGGGTGCTGCGGATTTTCAGTGTTATTCCACTAGACAAATTTGCAAAAACTTGCATTCAGCCTGATGTTGCCTTTTCGGCTGCATAAATCAGCAATTCACTCAGCTAAATTACTGAGGATCTGAATTGGAACCCTCAGAAGAATGTCCAAAATACTCTCTTGATTGACTTGTCATCCTATATGCAATTGCAAATCGAACACGTGTGTTCCCGTCCGACTCGGCAGACCTGTGTGATCTGCTCTGACCTTTTTCAACCGATGCTCGCGAGGGTCGTTGTCTACACCGAAGATGAAGCACATGGCGACCTCTGTCCAACCTGCTTATCTCAAGGATCAAGCTTTGTCAGAACCCGTTTAAATCTTGCTTTAAACCCCTCACAAGGCTCATCCTCTCAGCGTACAGCGTAGCTTGTGCTCCTCAGTACGGGCGCAACTGATTGCCATTCCTGCATCACCTGCGAACTACTGCACCATTGAAAAAGGAAAAGCAGAAATGAACTTCCCCAAAGCGTCTGAATTACAGTCTATTCAGTTGTCTCCTGACTTAACGCTCCCCCGCTCCATCACGTTTCACCCCTCCACACAATCTGGGCTGAAGCGGAGTATTGATGTCCTGGGAAGCTTAGTTGGGCTACTGATGCTATCAATCTTCTTTGTTCCGATTGCGATCGCGATCAAGCTCGATAGTCCTGGCACAATCTTTTACAAGCAAACGCGTTGTGGATTGGGCGGGCGAACCTTCGAGATCCGCAAGTTTCGATCCATGGTGGACAATGCCGAAGTCCTAAAACACCAGATTAAAAACGAAGGAAGTAATCTCCTCTTCAAAAACGAAAACGATCCCAGAATTACAAAAGTAGGACGTTTTTTGCGCCGAACGAGCTTAGATGAGCTGCCACAGCTTTGGAATGTGCTGATGGGAGAGATGAGCTTAGTTGGAACTCGCCCCCCCACGTTAGATGAAGTCGCTCATTACAACAATCGGCATTGGCGACGCTTAGAAGTCAAACCTGGATTAACTGGAGAGTGGCAGGTGAGCGGTCGCTCTAAGATTAAAGATTTTGAGCAGGTTGTAGACTTGGATTTGAGGTACCAAGAACGTTGGAATGTGGGGTATGACCTGCTGATCATTCTGAAAACGCTGAAAGTTGTGTTGGGTCGAGAAGGAGCTTACTAGCTCACCCATGCTCGTTTTGTCCTTCTCTGCTCACCCCTTCTATGCAAAAACCAGTTCTCACCATCTTTTATCAATTCAACCCTTGGCGAAGTAGCATCGGCGGTATCCAAACTATCATTCGATCGTTCCTCAAATATGCTCCCGATAGCTTCGAGATCCGCTTTGTCGGAACCACGGACGATCCCACCGAACCTCTATTCACTTGGCGAGAAGCGAACTATGCAGGCAGAGCTCTCCAGTTCATGCCCATTCTCACCCTACAAGACAACAATCACCGCAAACGCATTCCGGTCACGGTTCGATATACCGCCGCGCTACTGCGCACCTGTCTCGAATCAGACTTCATGCACTTTCATCGTTTAGAACCGACGATCGCATCTAAACAATGGCAAGGTGAAAAAACGCTGTTTGTCCATAATGATCTCAAGCAGCAAGCGGCAAAACAGAAAATTCCAGCCCTGAATCACGCCTTAGAACGCTATTTGATTCAGCAGTTTGACCAAGTGCTGTCTTGTCATACCGGATCGCTTGAACTGTATCAGGATCGCTATCCAAATTTGAGCGATCGCATCACCTACATTAACAACTCCTACGATGATGGAGTCTTTCAGCCTGCCCCAGATCGCAGCGCACATCGTCGAGTCCTTGCCCAAACGATGAGTTTGCCTGAAGAAACGCAGTTCATTCTCTTTGCCGGACGACTGCAACCCCAAAAAGACCCCGTTCTGCTGATTCAAGCGATCGCCGCTTTATCCTATCCCAATGCTCATTTACTGCTCGCTGGAGATGGAGAATTAGCGCCGGAAGTTCGGGCTGAAATTGCGCGATTAGGCGTTCCAGCAACCCTGCTCGGCGCACAAACTCAGACCGAAATGCTCAGACTTTATCAAGCTGCCAGCGTCTTTGTCCTGAGTAGTCAATTTGAGGGACTGCCTGTTTCAGTCCTAGAAGCGTTAGGGTGCGGGACACCGATTGTAACAACTGACTGCGGAGATACTCCCAGACTTCTCGACTCAAAGAGTGGAGTCGTTTGTCAAGATCGAGCCGCAATCACGATCGCGAAGGCTCTCGATCAAGTTTTATTCAATCCCGACCATTTTCCTGTAGAAGCCTGTGTCGGTGCGGCTCAACCTTATGCAGCACAAGCCATTGTCAGCCGAGTTTATGAAGATATGCTGTGGAGATGGAAAGCGCGATCGCGGGAGCGAGTTCCAGTTGCGCGATCGTACACGTAAATTTCAGTAGACTGGCACAGATAGAAATGCAACTCATCCTCTAAATAATCCCGATTTTGATCGAAAATAGGGTAAAAAAAGCAACACTAATATCAATTGTTGCAGGACACTTTAAGTACGCGAGTTTTTCAAATTGTGAACTGAATTGATGTAGAGTAAAGTTGCATCAAGTATCAGAAAAAGATCAATACTGCAAAGACGATTCTAGAATCATACAGGAATTGATCGAGCTAACAGGGTTGTAGATACCACTAGGACTATTTCTAGAATGGTTTCAAGTTGTTCAAACTAATTCGATCCAAACAATGAGAGCGAAGAACAATGCCGACTCTGGCACGGTATCTCTAGACAACCTAGAGAAGCTTGATTTTCAGAACTATTGGTTAATTGCAAAACGACGTTGGAAGCCCACTGCTGCGATCATTACGCTGAGTTTGATCGTGGCTGGATTTGCATCCTCGTCGCAGAAGCCAACGTATGTCGCGACTGGGAAAATCGTCCTCAAACCCAACAAAATCCCTGCTTTAACTGGGCTTGGAGGCGAAGCGGCGGGACGAGTGTCAAACTTGACCATGCAAAGCAATCCTGTCAGGACAGAAGCACAGAACGTCGTTTCTCGCCCAGTGATGCAGCAAACGATCGAAGCCCTCAAATTGACGGACAACTCCGGTAAGCCCCTGCATCCAGATGCTCTAGCAAAAGCAATTAAAGTCAAAGATGTTGCTGGTGCGGACGTTCTGCAGATTAGCTACGAGGATCAAGAAGCCGACAAAGCTGCTGCGGTTCTCAATCAAGTCATGACTCAATACCTCAATGCCAATGTTTTAGAGAATCGCTCTGAAGCCGCCGCTGCGAGAGAGTTCATTGCTGAGCAACTTCCCAAAACAGAAGCAACTGTACGACAAACCGAAACTGCGCTCAGACGATTCAAAGAGCAAAGTGGAATTGCAGATGCGAAAGCTGAAGAAGCTCGGGTCAACGAGGCAATTAGCACGCTAGAAAAACAAATTGCAGATGCCAGCACTGATCTTGCTGAAACAACGACTCGGCACGACAAGCTTGCAAGCACGCTCAACATGACAGCCGATCGCGCTTTAGAAGTTAGTTTCCTCAGCCAAGATGACAACATCAAACAAATTGCCGCTCAGCTTCAGCAAGTACAAACTCAGCTAGAGCTAGAGCGCACACGCTACACAGGCAAACATCCCGCGATCGTCAATTTACAAGACCGAGAAGCTGCCTTAAAAAACTTGCTCGAAGAGCGAATCTCTCAAACTGTCGATGCTGCCTCCGTTACGCCACGCGATCTCGTTCCTGACGAATTGCGTCGCGACTTGATGAAGGATTTTGTCAATGCTGAAGTTCAAAAATTAGGAGCTTCGACGCGGTTAGCTTCATTGACAGAGACTCGGGATCTCTATCGCGATCGCATGATGCAAGTTCCTCGTCTAGAACAGACTCAGCGCGAACTCCAACGCCAGCTCGATGCAGCACAATCAACCTATGAGACCTTACTGAAACGACTGCAAGAGGTTCAATTAACCGAGAAGCAAAACGTCGGGACTGCGCGGATTGTTGAGCGCGCTGCGATTCCTGATAGTGCATCTGGTTCCAAGACCAGTATGTTCCTCTTGTTGGGAGCAGCAGCCGGAACATTGCTGTCGCTCGCAGTCATCACCTTACTTGAACTTCGAGACAAATCGATCAAGACGCTCAAAGAGGCACGCGACTTGTTCGGCTATACCTGGCTGGGAACGATTCCTTACTTTGGTAGACCTCTCATGGCGCGATCGAAGAAACAGGAATGGTCAATCCCAGAACTCCCTGTGCGGGACGCGCCGCGATCGGCGGTTAGCGGCTCGTATCGAATGTTGCAGGCAAACCTGAAGTTTTTGAGCCTAGATGAAAAGCTCAAAAGCGTTGTGATCACAAGTTCTGTCCCGCGTGAAGGCAAATCTACGATCGCAGCGAACTTAGCAGCAACAATGGCAACCTTAGGACGACGCACACTGTTGATCGACGCAGATTTACATCATCCGTCTCAGCACCACATTTGGAATTTGACGAATGTCGGTGGATTGAGCCATGTGATTGTAGAGCAGACGAATGCCCGAGATGCGATCACACCTGTGATGCAAAATCTTGATGTTCTAACCTGCGGTGTGATTCCACCCAATCCTCTGGCTTTGCTCGATTCTAAGCGGATGGCATCCTTGATTGAAACCTTTGAGCAGCAGTATGACTTTGTGATTGTTGATGCTCCTCCTCTGATTGTTGCAGCAGAAGCTTTGACCCTCGGCAGAATTGTCGATGGGCTGATCTTAGTCGCAAGACCAGGCGTGGTTGATCATGCAAATGCCACCACCGCGAAGGAACTGTTAAACCAATCTTCGCAAAATGTTCTCGGTATGGTGATTAATGGCGCGGTGCTTGAAAATGATGCTCATGATTCTTACTACGATCATGATGATTACATTCATACACCGATAGAACAGGTCTATTAGTTCTTGCTCTCGATAGCGATGAAGTTCTGAAGCAAAACTACCGACCTCAGAACTTCATCACCAAAGTGCTGACAGATAAATGCGGTCAAGAGCTAGTACTTAACCGCATTCATTTCGCGAAATGGAAGAACCCAAGCTCAGGGCGCTCCCTATTGGACTAACCTATTGGACTAATTGTAGATCGGACTAATTGTAGTGACCTGCTAGAGTATCCAGATCGCTAAAAATTCAGCGGCGGCGGATTCTTCTTGATCTCCTCAGCAGGCATCGTCGTCATCGCAAACACCTTCCAGTGCCGCGCCACCCATTTAAATCGACCCCCTGCAACTTGACCATTGTTACTCCAATCTGCTGCCCACTGGACGTGATGATTGCGCCAATAATCTGCGCCCGCACTAGCAATATAGCGAGCCGAATCGAGATCATCTACACCCTTCGGATCAGCTTTGACCAATCGCGCTTCAAACTTCGCATACACACCAGCAATATCTGTCGGGTTCATCGTGGCACGCTCTGCCCAAAAATGGAACAGATAGCCATTGTTGACTGCAACCGAAATACCGCCCCCATTCCTTGATTCGTCTCTAATATCAGCAGGCTGATTCGCATCACCAGCAAAATCAGCCACGTAGCTTGCACCAGCAACCTGATCCGTTTGCTGAACCTGTTTCCAGGTCTTCGTCGATTTGCTCAGAATCCAAGTCTCTGCCCCTTTAATTTGAATGCGCGTATTCGGAGCTTGCCACGTTTTCCAGCCTTGTGCAGGATAGACGTGCCCGAGCATCGTGATCGCGTGCCAACCAGCCGGGGGATGATTGCCAAATCCGGGCTGAGTTGCGCTCTCATACCAGGTGTAGTGCGAGGGCACACCGTCAGGCTTAGCATCATTGGGCACACCCGGATCTGAGTCATGAAAAGCAGGATCGAGCGAAGTCTTTAAGGAAGCATAGCGACTAGACCGATTCACGGTTAAGGAAGCAGTACTCCATGGCTCGGATGAAGCCTGTAAGGGATTGCTGAGCGGTGAAGATAGCGTATTCGTTTCTGCTAAGAAAGCCATGAGGAGAATTCCACGAATCCAAGTCCTCATAGGATAGAAAAACCGTTTTCGCTCCTCATACACAAAGCCTTGCTTACAACTTTTGAGCCTTTGAATTTTGTCCTGGCAATTCTTGCTCTTCCGTCGATTCATAGCATTTCTCTACTGTCGCGTGTCTCGAAACCACAGCACAAATCCTAAAGGAAGTAAACTTAGCCAAAGTAGCCGCGCGCTGATTGAAGTCAAAGAGTTTACCTGCTGACGCAATGGATATCCACAATGTAAGCCAGCCCGACTGTAGTTTGCAGCCGCCTTGATGAAGGTACGCGGAGCATCCCAAAAATAATCTAAGTCATAATTCAACGTCGTTTGATTGCTGAGGAAAAATCCCCTCGTGTCTTTTTCTGCCCAACGTGCGCGCGTGATCTGATCTGCTCCATTGGTGTAGTAGATCCGAAGTGCATCATTGACGTAGCGGGCTGGATATTGGCGAGTCAGCCGCGTCCACACCATACTTTCAGGCATTTCTAAGCGCCGACCTTGCACATCTGGAAAGGGAAATTCTCGCAGCACCTCTGTCCGCTGCATTCCCCATTTTTCGCCTGAAATTCGCAACCGATAGCGAATTTCAGCGACATGAGAATCCATCGGACTTTGAGGGAAGCGATCGCCAATAATTTTTCCTTCAGTATCCTGGCAAAGGCAATCGATTCCAGAGTACTTTGAGCGCTGAGCAGGTGGAATCTGATTCCAATAATCTTGAAATCGCTCTAATGCTTCTGGAACACAAGCATCATCTGAATCTAAGTTGACCACAAACTCGCCGAGCGCGACTTTCGCTGCATAGTTGTAAGCAATGTGTTTACCACTGTTTTCTTGTCGATGATACCGGATGGGAAAAGGCGCAGATTGTTGCCATTGCTGGACAAGCTGTTCAGTATGATCCGTCGAACCATCATTCACAATCAACCATTCAAAGCTCTGATAAGTCTGAGCACAAAGGCTCTCATACACGCGATGTAAGGTATGAGCACGATTGTAAGTGGGAGTAAAAACAGTAAAGGTATACCGGAATTGGACAACTTTATTATCAACTTGGGGCTGGAGATGCATAATGAGTTGGGAAAGTAAGATTGATTATGTTGAGCAAACCCGCTCGCTATGGATGAAAGCGGATGATTTAAGCGGAATATACAGAACAAGTGCTTTCAGCAAGATGAAGCACTTTGGTGTACTGATCCAGGGAATGTTTCAACGAATACTGTGCAGCTCTTGTTTGTAAAACCGAAGAAGGGAGTGGGTTGTCTAATGTCTGCGCGATCGCATTCGCTAATTGCTCCACATTGCCCATTTCGACCAATGCGCCATATTTGCCATCTGCTAGGATTTCAGCCGGCCCGCTCGGACAATTCGTTGCGACTGCGGGAGTTCCCACCGCTAATGCTTCAATCAAAACAGTCGGCAATCCTTCAAACCAAGACGACAAGACGAATAAATCGGCTTGTCGGAGGTAAGCATAAGGATTTGAAACAAAACCAGGCAGGGCAACATCTTCTTGAATTCCAAGCTGTTCGATCTGAGCTTCTAAAGCCGCTCGATCGTTGCCTTCTCCTAAAATCATCAGCCGCAGGGGACGAGACTTTCTAACCTGGGCAAAGGCTTCGAGCAAGAGCGGAAAATTTTTCTGGTACTCTAATCGCCCGACACTCATCAAGCAAGGAATCTCAGATTGAAACCAAGGATGCTCGATCGCGGCTTGTGCCTGTTCAAATAAATCAGGAGTTACGACTGGATTATGAATTACTTGAATCAAGTCTTCGCGCACACCAATCTGTTGCAAATCGCTGCCAACGCCTTCAGACACTGGCACCACCGCATCCGCCCAGTTGAGAAACCAGCGGCTTAAAGTGGGCATCAATCGAACTTTCAGCGACTTCGATCGCCGAGCTTCCTGAGAAATCGTATTCTGAACATTCGCCACAAGGCGCATATCCACCCCAGTCAGTCGCCGCATCCAAAGTGCAGCAATGTTGATATCATCCAACGTCGAGAGCATCACAGGCGGGCGATTTTCTCGCAAATAATTTGCTAACTCTGGCAAGCGTTGCCATAACCTCCCTCCGCCCAAATCAATCACTCTCACCTCCGGAGGCAGCAAGTCTAAGTACGCCCCTTCTCGCTTGAGTAGAACTAAATCGATCGACAATCCGCGCTGGATAAATCCGCGGATCAAATTTACCATCGCTCGTTCAGCCCCACCTCCATAAAGAGAGTGAGTAAAGATTGCTAAATCACACATAAGATGATTCCTCTAAACTCGGTTGAAGTTTTCGCGATCGCTTTGGAACAGGCATCTGTACCTGAACCATGGCAACGATCGTGACGTAAAGCAGCCAGAAAATATAGTTCGGCTCCAAAATCAACGAACTTTCCGTGATATTGGAGAGAGTTAAATAAACCATGTACAGCAATGGAAACACCGCCACCATCGGCTGAGATTGCACCCGCAACCAAACGGCACATCGAGCCACAGCAAGGACAAAACTCACAGCAAAAATCCCCAGTCCAACCAGACCTAAATCCAGGACGAGATCCAAATAGCCATTGTGACCGTTCGGAGACATGAAGAACGTGGCATACCAAACATCGGATGATTCTCCGTCCATATCGAGCCAGAAGCCTTTATAGCCGTATCCCAACCAGGGGCGGGCGGCAATCTTACTGCTCAACACTTCCCAAATGCCCGTGCGTCCGGTCAGCGTTAAATCTCGTCCTAATGCAGCCACAATCAGCTCTGCATTTGCAATTACCACCAATGAAATACAACTTGTCGTCAGCAGTGCAACCAGCACCCAAAGCAATGCTCTCGGGGCTGATCCCGTCTTCAAAGCTCGAAACAATGGAATACAAGCGACCACCGTTCCTAAAATCAGCAAGCCTGACTTTGAAGTTGAAAGCAAGATTAAGGCAAATGCGATCGCGATTCCACTCCACCACAACCAGCGCAGTCGTTGTCGATCCAACACTAAGCAGAAATAGGTCATGAATGCCAAAATCATCGCTCTCGACAACGCATTTTTCTGAGCGAACATGCCTTGCCAAGCTCCTGCATGTTCATCAATCCCCATTCCGAACGCGGGAAATGCCAATGTAAACACAACCGAGCCAACTGCTGCAAATCCAAAGCCCCATCCAATCCATCGCAGAATCGTCATCAACGGATAGCGAATCGACCAATACACCCCCACTAACGTTGCTCCGACCAGCAACAATCCCCGCCGCAAGCTCAGATCAGGTACTTCTGACCACTGAGTTGAGAGCGTGGCTAACAGAGGTAACGCCCAGCATAGAGGAACTTTCATTGCAGCTGGAATAAACTTGCGCCATCGCAATGCGCTCAGCGCAAAATACACCGCTAAAATGACAAGCTGCATCAGGAGCAACATCGGGTTACTATCGGCTCCAGAGCTACTGGATGCTCCGCTTGAATTGAGTCCATCCACAAGAATCCGATACAGTGCTGAACTGTAGTAGAGCATTGTGAAAACAGTAAATACCGCTTCAAAGCGGTTCAAAATGATCATGGTTTCAATCGTCGATAAGTAGCACGCATCCAAATCACACAGGCTTCAGTGGGGGAAAGTTCAGATCGATAGCGATCGACCCAAGGTTGAATGGCAGCATCCACTCCTCCCGATCTCCAATACAATCCCAATCCATCGGCAAACCAACAGTTAGCAAACTGCTTCGTCGAGGGGAATCGATCGCGTAATGCCGCAGCCGTTAAAATCCGAATCGGAGCATTGATGCGCTCTGAAGCTGAATTTGCGGTATAAGCATTACTGCCATGGACGCGCTGCAGAGCAAGAGGATGATCGAGGGCAATTCCCGGAGCAATTCCTAACGCTGCAAATTGCAGAAAGCTATCATTGAGCAGAATGGACTCGGCTTCGGGCATCGGTAAAATTTTTGAGAGCAGCGATCGCGTAAAGCACAGCCCTGAGGTCGCAGGAATCGCAAAAGGCAACTTGCCTTTCAATTTCCCTTTTGTAACATCTTGTCGAACGTCAACTGGATAAGTTTCACCCAGTTGCAGAATTGGCTCCATCGGCTGCATTTGGGCATTGGCAAGTTGTAAGGGATGAAAGCACCATTGCATCACAGTAGGATCAGAAATCGCATCTACGATCGCGGCTGCTTTCTCAGGCAAAAACATATCATCCGCATCTAAAAAGCAAACAATCTCTCCAGTGCTTGCAGCAAATCCAGCATTGAATGCAGAAGCTTGACCCCCATTGGCTTTATAGACGGGAATGATGCGATCGCGATAGCATTCAATCACCTGTCTTGAGCGATCCGTTGAACCGTCATCGACGACAATCACTTCGACATTGGCATAGGTCTGATCTAAGGCACTTTCGATGGCTTGAGCTAAATAGCGATCGTAGTTGTAATTGTTAATCGCAATACTGACCTTAGGTCGAATCATTTCGCATTTGCCTCCCGAACCTGGCGAATATATTGCCCGACCGTCTGCCGTGTCTCAGACCACACTCCGACAAACAGCAATGGGATAATCGCCCACCAGCCAATCTGATAGCAAAACAGCGACAAGCCGAATGCGCTTGCCCAGAGAAACGCCATACGGTAATCAGGCTCCCCGATCGCTTGCGTGACATAGAGATGAATCAAGCCATATCCCAAGAGCGTTGCTACCTCAGCCCAACCATACCCCATCAATCCCAACCGAGGCACCAACAGCCAAGCTCCACCTATAAACAAGACAATATGCAGAATGTGAAATAATGCCACTTGCCAATTGCGATGCAGGACATACAGGACGGAAGAATGGAGATTGAATAATGCACTCCATAGGGCACTAAACGCAATCAACGGAAATACCGACATCACAGGCACCCATTTTGCACCAAAAATATGCGGGATTAAAATCGGACCAAACCAACTTGCCAATGCGAGTAAGGGACCGAGAGCAAGAACCTGTAAATTCATCCCATCCGACAGTGCTCTCTGTAATCGTCCTAGCTGACCCTGCATCTGAGCCAGTGCCGAAATCGAAATCCGATAGGTCGAAGTTCTCACAAAGCTCAATACATCCACCATGCGAACTGCCAGCGCCACATAAGCAACTGCCTCCGCTCCTGCAAATCGCGCAATCAGCAGAGGATTCACCAAGGCACGTAACTGAAACGCCCAGTTCGCAGCCGAAAACCCTAAGCTAAAATGCACAATTTCTTTCACGACCTTCGGCTGCCAAGTCAAGTGGGGTCGATACCGAGACCGACTAAACAACAGAATCGAATCCTGAATCTGCTGTCCTAACCATCCAAGCACCATTGCCCAAACCCCAAATCCCGAAAACGCAAGCGGTAAGGCGATCAGATTATAAGTAAACTGATTTGCCAGCTCGATCATCGCGATCGTACGGTAATCTAATTGTCGCTCTAACCTTGCCAGAGGAACTTGATTGATCAAGGTGAGCGGCAGCGCAGACAGCATCACTTTCGCCACCGCTTCAAATCCAGGCAAATTTACCCAGCGATCGAGCCAGAAAAAGCCACCGAGCCACAGTCCTCCAGTTAGAACCACCCCGATCAAGAGCAGCAGCATAAACGCTTGATGATAAGCTTGTCGCTGGTCTTCTTCCATGCGGACGAGATAAACTAGCACCCCAAACTGACCCAAGCTAAACAGATAAGTAAAGATGCCAAATACAGCCGCATAAAGCCCGTATTGTTGCGGCCCGATCATCCGCGTTAAGAGCACAATGCTACCCAGACTGAGAATGATGCCGAACCCTTCACGCAGTGCTAGAAAAATTCCGCCCTGTAGTACTTTCTGCCGTAAACTCATACCTTGCACTCAATAAAGGGTCTAAACTTGACTCATTTGGCGTTCTTGCTCCCCCTGCGACGAACTCAGCATCAAAGCGCGATCGTACACCGCTAGAGTCTGCTGCACAATCTCATCCCAGTTGTAAACCGTCTGGACATGCTGCCGAGCCGCCTCTGCCATCAGAGCAAGCGCTTTTGAATGCTCGATCGCCCATTGCAATCGTTGCTGACAGGCTGCAACCTCACCTGCCTCAAATAACAATCCTCGCCCATTGGCTAAAAGCTTCTGATGCACCTCAATATTGCTCGCGAGCACAGGCACATTCTCATTCATCGCTTCTAGTAAAACTAACGGCATACCTTCGACATCCGATGGCAGCACGAGCAATCCTGCCCCTCGGACGACTTCAGCCAGTTTGGCTCCGACGAGTTCTCCGGTAAAGACAATCTCATTTGAGGCATACTGCTGTTTCAGCATTTCAGCATAGCCTTGGCTATCACTGTCTCCGCCGACGATCGCCAACTTCCAATCAGTCTGCTTCAAGGTAGCAAAAGCTTCGAGCAATAAATCAGGACGCTTTTCAGGAACTAATCGACCCAAGAACACAAAGTACTTTTGTGGCTGTAATCCCCACGACTGAACAAATTGAAAGGCGGGATCAGAAGCTGCATAACTGGCAGGCGCATTGGGAATATAGTGTGTGTCTCTGCTGTAAGTCGTCTGAAAGTAGTCTTGTAGATCTTCCGACACCGCAATCATGTCATCTGCAAATTTCAAGGCATTCCGCTCGCCTTGGCGCAAAATCCAACGCGAGGTTCTGCCCCACTTTGCTCTTGCCCAATCGAGTCCATGACAGGTCACAATCACACGCGATTTTGTATTCAACCGAGGTAATCCACTAAATAAAGAAGGACCCAGTGCATGAAAATGAATGATGTCGTAAGGCTGTTCTTGAAAGCCTGCGATCGTCGAAAGTGTGCCGAGAAATGAGCAACTCAGGGCATCCAATCCGCGTAAATTAAGACTGGGGATCGAAATCACCCGGACTCCATTCACCGTGTCGCGAAACAGCGATCCGGTATAAGACGATCGCGCATACAAATCCACCTGATGCCCTTGCTTAACAATGCGAGGGTATAGCTCTTGGCAATGGTGTTCGATACCGCCCTGCTGGGCAGGAAGCCCTTTCGCTCCAATGACTGCAATTCTCATAAATTTTGTAGGTAAATGAACGACAGTGAGTAAAACCGCACCGCCCTACAAAGGCGATTCAGCAGAATTGGCGATTTGACAAACCGCTTACCAATTAAAGAAGCGTGATAATTTGAGCGCAAATTCGAGCACGAATTTGGTCACAGATTTGATCGCAAATTGAAATCTGATTGACAATGCCAAGATAATACAGTGGCGGTTTTTTGAAACACGAGCTGAAATGCTAAATCCAGCAGAAACAGAATGCTCTAACGACTCAGAAGAAACTACCGAAACCGCAATATTGCCATAATATCGCTACTTTAATCACGAGCATATCATACAATGCTAAATGGCAAATCAATATGTCTCATCTTATAGTGCTATCCTGATTGCTGCCAGAACCGCATCCAGCCGCGTCTCGTCGAGGGTTCAATCCAGCTTACCTGCTCGATTTCATCTTTATTCAAGAAGCGAAAAGCACGAGCATTTTTTTGGCGATCGCGCTGTTGAGAATACCTCAAAGACTGCAAGGCAGTATAAGCCCACGCATTGGCATAATCTGGATCTCGGTCTGCATAAAATAATGCAGTGCGATACGCCAATTGGGCGCGACGATAATGATGATTTCGGTGCTGCAAAAATCCCCAAGTTGTAACAATGCGATCGCGGAACCGAATTCGCGGATAAATAGATGGAAAAACAGGTCTTCTCTCTAGGATCCGATTGACGTTTGCTATCGTGTTTTCTTTCAATACTTTCAGCAGTTGAACTCGAATAAAATCTTTCTGAGTTCCCCAGTAATGCTCAATTAAATCATCACTGAACGATAGCTGTGTTGTTTGCTCTAAAACAGCGCCAATCGAGAATTGCTCAACAGTAGTGAGCGGAGCGAACTGGTAGAGGTGATCCAATACTTTCACCGCAGATTCGATCAGCAATTGATCCGCAGGATCAATCCCAATCACACCAGAATTAATCATCGACGATCGCGCAGAAATTTGGATCCCCCCGATATTTATTCCTGAGCCTATCTGGTTGACAATCGGCTGCCACAGTTCGCTTTCTCCAATCGCTGCTTCACGAACATGCATCACAGAACATCCTGGAGCAATTCGCTCGAAGAGTTTCCGGGGATGATCGATAAAGTAAGTATCAGTATCAATCAAAGCAGCAGGAGCTTGATAGTGCTCTAGCACCTTTTTCAAGGCGAAAGGCTTAGCCCGATAGAGGTACATTCCATTGTTGGTCCATGCTGCTAATTCTTGCGATGAGAACGTTAAGCGCTCAATGGGAAGGTCAATTCCAATGTCGCCATGCTGGAGCAAGCTTTCCGCAGAGTCAGAAACAATACAGAACTTGATTTCTTCCGGTTGATCTTTGAGAAATCGGAGAGCAGATAAAACGCTAAAGGCAAGCTCGACCTCGTACAGGCGATCGTCTCCGAACAAAAAGTATGCAATAACTTTCATAGTGCTAGGAGAAAAAATATGCGATCGTGCCTTGCGCCCTCAAACAATCTCGTTTGCATAGGGAACACATCATAAAACAGGACGGGTTACCGATCCGGAGTAAAAAATACGAGCGAAAAAGCCGTTTAGTGCCTCTTGACTATGAGGCAACATTCAGAAACAACCGAGAAACCTAACCCTACTCACTCTATTGAATGCCGAACTCGTCGATTCGACATTCCTCCATCTATCCTTACTGGCAAGTCGAACAAAGTCCGCAAGATTTGATGAAATTTATATTTTTTTAATGCTGCGGATCAGCAAAACTTCCATAGTAGTGTGATCAAGATCACAGCAGAAGCGCGGATAAGATCGCAAGGCGTTGAAGAGACACCCGGTAAGCTAGAGAGGATAGTTTCTGCGCTATCGCCTTTTGCTTTCTATTTTCTGTGCATATGATCTCGCCTCCTCTCAGAATTGTTCAGGTGACCGATCTGCATTTATTTGCCGAATCAGATCGGTGTCTTCTAGGAATGCCAACGTTGCGATCGCTGAACGCCCTGATCACTCAACTGCGTCAATTGCGCCCGCGACCTGATCTGTTACTGCTGACGGGCGATTTATCTCAAGATGGCTCGGCAGATTCATATGCACATGTGCAGCACTTATTTGCTCCCCTTGAGATTCCCACCTATTGGCTGCCTGGCAATCATGACAACATTGAGGTGATGCAGCGATCACTGACTCAGTTCCATGCAGAGAAATCGTTTCGCTGTAGCAATTGGCAATTCATTCTTCTCAATTCTCAAGATCCAGGTTGTGTTCACGGTCGGCTCTCGAAGGAAAGTTTGCAATGGCTTGATCACCAACTCGCCGAAAATCTCGATGCTCCGACGCTAGTCTCGCTCCATCACCCGCCCTTTACAGTGAATTCGACTTGGTTAGATACGAGTACGTTGCAGAACTCAGCAGAGTTATTGAAAGTGCTCGATCGGTATCCCCAAGTCAAACTTGTCGTATTCGGACATATTCACCAAGAATTTCAGCATCAACGCAAAGCCGTGACTTATCTAGGGACACCTTCAACTTGCATTCAGTTTGCGCGCGAAAGTGACGAGTTTGCTTTGGGAAAAGAAGATCCAGGATTTCGACTCATTGAACTTTACCCAGATGGAACCTGGCAATCGCAAGTTAAGCGCGTAGAATTTAGCTATCAGCGGGATTTAGCCGCAACGGGCTACTGAGATTGCTCAAGCTGAGGGCATTGTTGTACAAGAGAGCAACCTGCCGTTTTATATCTCTAAAATTATTTCTCTAAAATCAACGTGACAGGCCCATCATTCTCGATCGAAACTTGCATCATCGCTCCAAATTTCCCAGTTTCGACCTTCAATCCGCTTTCACGCAACTTCTCAACGAATCTCTCATACATCTGCTCGGCTCGATTGGGAGCAGCGGCTTGATCAAACGATGGTCGTCGTCCTTTTCGGCAATCTCCATACAGTGTGAACTGACTAATCACCAAAATTTCGCCGTTAATTTCCTGAATTGAACGATCGAATCGTCCCTGCTCTCCATCAGGAAAGACTCTGAGATCCAAACATTTACGCGCCATCCAATCAAGCTCTGCTTCTGTATCGGTTTCAGCGATTCCGACGAGAAGATTGAAACCTCGATCGATTTTTCCGATCACTTCTCCAGCGACTAATACTTGGGAGGAAGTAACTCGTTGGAGAATGACGCGCATAGGGTGGGGAGATAGAACTACGGAGTGGAATAAGACGGGTGAAACCGGGGATGCAGTAAGCGATCAACAGGATGATCATCCTGTAAATGAGAGTGAACGATCGTCTCCACATCTTGCGGCTTCACTCGACAATACCAAATTTCATCAGGCAGGATTCGCACTGTTGGACCTAGATTACATTGTCCTTGGCAACCTGATGCAACGATCGATACTTCAGCATCAGAACTTTCTAAGAAAGCTGCCAGTACCTCGGCTGACCCTTGAGCAAGACAGCTTTGATACTGGCAGACGAATACCTGTTTGGAAGACATGGGCAATTTCAGGAACAAAGGAGCGACAATTTTTACTTTGTTCGTTATGCCCTAGATTGCCCTTAACGACCGAAACCTTTGCCGCGATTTTCTGAAGATACGCCTAGACAAGCTTCGACTTGCGATCGCAACGCTTCGTGATCCAGGTTTTGACCAATCAGCACTAACTGATTTTTCGGCTTGCCTTTCCACTCATCATCATCGAGTGAAAACCGCTTGCCGCTTAGGTGAAAGATGTGTCGTTTCGGACTTTCATCAAACCATAGAATGCCTTTCGCTCGGAAGACATTGGTCGGCAGTTGGTTATCTAAGAAATGCTGGAATTTCTTGATACTAAACGGCTTATCGCTCTCAAATGAAACTGAGGTAAACCCATCATTCTCTAAGTGATGAGAGTGGTGGTGATGGTCATGATCGTGGTCATGGTTGCAATGTCCATGATCGTGATCGCAGTTGGAATGATCATGCGCATGATCATCATGATCGTGATGGTCGTGCCCTTCATGCTGATGTTCTGCATGAGGATCAAAATATTGATCGGATTCAAACAAGCCGACGCTGAGCAAAGCACCCAACGGAATCTCTCCCTTCACCGTTCGGAGAATCCGTGCGCCTTCTTTGATATCTCGAATCCGAACTTCTAGAGCATCGACGGTCGCTTCATCGACGAGATCCGTTTTGTTCAACAAAATAATATCGCCGTAAGCAATCTGGCTATACGCCGCTTCGCTATTGAACAGATCTAAGCTGAAGTTTTCAGAATCGACAACGGTAATGATCGAATCTAATCGAGTCAGATCCCGCAGTTCTGTGCCAAGAAATGTTAATGCGACAGGCAACGGATCAGCGAGTCCTGTTGTTTCGACTACTAAATAATCAATTTGATCCTGACGTTCCAGAACTTTGTAGACCGCATCCACCAGATCATTATTGATGGTGCAGCAAATACATCCATTGCTGAGTTCCACCATATTCTTGTCTTCGTCAGTCTGGATGATGAGTTCGTTATCAATCCCAATTTCACCGAATTCATTCACCAAGACTGCTGTTTTCAGACCTTGTTGATTGGTCAGAATATGATTCAGCAGAGTGGTTTTACCACTTCCCAAGAAGCCTGTGATAATCGTAACCGGAAGCCCAGTTTTGGGCGCGTCCATTTTAGGTTCGGACTGAGTGCTGACTGATTGCATAGCACGATCGCATCAAATATCTTTTCCCTCATTATTGCTGATAAGAATCGATTAGGATGGGATATCGTTCGTTATTCACTTGAAAAATTTCATGGCTTTAGTCGTTTACAACACTCTAACCCGCCGCAAGGAACCGTTTGAGCCAATCGAATCGGGTCACGTGAAGATGTATTGCTGCGGAGTGACAGTGTACGATTTTTGCCATTTAGGACATGCTCGATCGTATATTGCGTGGGACACGGTTCGGCGATATTTGACCTGGCGCGGCTACAAGGTGCGCTATGTGCAAAATTTTACCGATATTGATGACAAAATCCTCAATCGCGCCCGCGAAGAAGGCTCCACGATGGAAGCGGTTGCAGAACGCAATATTCAACTCTATTTCGAGGATATGCGGCGGTTGAATATTCTGGATGCTGATGCTTATCCGCGGGCAACGAATACGATCGACGGCATCAAACGCTTAATTTACGAATTAGAGCAAAAAGAATTTGCTTACGCTGCCGGGGGCGATGTCTATTACGCGGTTCAGCACGATCGAGAGTATGGCAAGCTCTCAGGACGTAAGTTAGAAGACATGCAAGCAGGTGCAAGTGGGCGGGTCGATGATGAGGAACCGAAAAAGCGCTATCCGTTTGATTTCGCTTTATGGAAAGGCGCGAAGCCCGGTGAACCTGCATGGGATTCGCCTTGGGGGAAAGGTCGCCCTGGGTGGCATATTGAATGCTCGGCAATGGTGCGGGAGTTTTTAGGGGAAACAATCGATATTCATGTCGGGGGTGCGGATCTAGTATTTCCGCATCACGAGAATGAGATTGCCCAATCAGAGGCGGCAACGGGTAAATCGCTCGCGAACTATTGGCTCCATAATGGCATGGTGAATGTCGATGGTGAGAAAATGTCCAAGTCGCTCGGCAATTTCACAACCATTCGCGATTTGCTCGATAAGAAAGGCATCGATCCGATGGTGATCCGGTTCTTTGTGCTACAAGCGAGCTACCGAAAACCGATCGATTTCACAAACGAAGCCTTGTCAGCGGCTCAAAATGGTTGGGAGACATTAAAAGATGGCTTGCTGTTTGGGTTTAAGCTGAATTCGGCTTTGGAAGGGGAAATCGATCGAACTTCTCAAACCGTGCAAGAATTCCAAGCCGCGATGGATGACGATTTCAACACATCCGGGGCGTTAGCGGCGCTATTCCCAGTTGCAAAAGAACTCCAGCGGCAAGGCAATATTCTAGTGCATGAAGGCAAAACTGACACTGCGCCCGATATTTTGCAAGTTCAATGGAAAACCTTGGTCGAACTGGCGAAAGTTTTAGGTTTAGAGGCAGAGCCAGAAGCAGAAAGTTCGGGCGGGTTATCAGACAGTGAGATTGAAACCCTGATCCAGCAACGGAAAGATGCGAAAAAAGCAAAAGATTTTGCCGAAGCCGATCGCATTCGCAACGATCTGCAAGTTCAAGGCATTACTTTGATCGATAAACCAGGGGGCGAAGTAATTTGGCATCGCTAGACTAGAAATCGTGTCTATAATGAGTGACTAATCTTCGTCCCGCGAAAATCCTTCAATCCTGAATTCATCCACGTTCCATGATTTCTCAACTCACACAATTCCTGAATGCGCTGGAGATTCCTGCCGATTGGATAGGACTCCGAGCCACCAAGGAATCATCTACCACTCGTTCGGTGCGCGATCGCGTTCCTGAAACCAATGGCTCGTCTCTCACGCAAGGCGTGATGGTCGAAGTCCTAGTCAAAGGGCAGATCGGCTACGCTGCTACAAATTTACTAACAGTCGAGGGAATTCAAGCCGCCGCAGCACAGGCATATCGTCAAGCGCTTGCAGCTTCAGCATGGAATATTTATTCAACGTCGATCGAAGCGCGCCCCAAAGTTGTCGGTCAATATGTTTCGCCCTTACTAAAGCCCTTCGATGCATTGAGTCCCGGCGAAATTAACCAAATCCTGACCAAAATTACTGAAGAACTCAAGATTTCCGATCAGATTGTTCAAACTAGCGCCACGGCGTTAACGACTGAAACGGAAACCTGGTTTGTCAGCACGAATGGCTCAGAAGTCTATCAACATTTCTTCCGCATCGGCACAGACTACGCAGCAACCGCACAAGAAGGCTCTGTGGTACAACGTCGCACCAATAACGGTTGGCTCGCAGCTTGCTATCAAGGCGGATTAGAATACTTCATCACACCAGAACTTTGGCAGCGCGTACAGCAAGTGGGAGAGCAAGCGATCGAACTGCTCAACGCTGAAGACTGTCCCAGTGAGACAACCACTTTAGTGCTTGCACCCGATCAAATGCTGCTGCAAATTCATGAAAGTGTGGGGCATCCGTTAGAACTCGATCGTATTTTGGGCGATGAACGCAACTATGCAGGTGGTAGCTTTGTCAAACTCCAGGATTTTGGCACTCTCGTTTACGGTTCACCGTTGATGAATATCACCTTTGACCCAACGGTTTCGGGTGAATTTGCCAGTTACAGTTTTGACGACACGGGCGCACCCGCAACTCGCGAATATTTGATCAAAGATGGCATTTTACAGCGCGGAGTCGGCAGCCTCGAAAGTCAAGCGAGAACAGGTGTCAAAGGAGTCGCGTGTGCCCGTGCGTCTTCGTGGAATCGCCCTCCCATCGATCGCATGGCAAACCTCAATCTCGAACCCGGAACTAAGAGTTTTGAGGAAATAATTGCGGGGATCGATCGCGGAATTTACATGGAATCCAATCGCTCTTGGTCGATCGACGACCAGCGCCACAAATTTCAATTTAGTTGTGAATATGCCAAACGCATTGAGCAAGGCAAACTCACAACCACGTTGCGGAATCCGAACTATCGAAGTATTACACCTCAATTTTGGGGAGGCTTAGTCGAGGTCGGCGATCGCTCAACCTGGCAAATGTACGGCACACCGATGTGCGGAAAAGGCGAGCCGAACCAGGCAATCACGGTCGGGCATGGTTCTCCCGTAGCGGTCTTTGCCAATATCGAAGTCTTTGGAGGGGGCGCATAGCCGATGTTAGAAGCTAGCTTTAATCAACTGGTTGACGAAATTCGTAGTCAACTCCAACCCGATGAGCAATTTACCCTCACTCTGAACTGTGAGCAAAGCCAGTTCATTCGATTCAATCACGCTAAGGTTCGGCAAACGGGAACTGTCAATGATGGCAGTCTTCAGCTGGTCTTGATGCACAACCATCGGAGTAGCTACCGGGAATTTCCGTTTACTGGCAATCTTGAGTGCGATCGTCAAACGGCTGAAGCTGCGATCGCACTCCTGCGCGAAGAAGTCCCCCAACTGCCTGAAAATCCTTATCTCGTCCTGCCTTCAGGCAATCACATCAGCCGAGAATCCCATGCTGGCAAGCTCATTGCTGCTGATCAAGTTGTTTCAACCCTGCTTCCAATGGTGTCGGATCTCGATTTCACGGGAATCTATGCCGCAGGTTCTGTGATTCGAGCGTATGCGGATTCAGTCGGTCAACAGCACTGGTTTGACACCGATTCTTATTCGCTAGATTACTCACTGTTTACCGCCGATGGACAAGCCGTAAAAGGCACATTAGCCGGATCGACTTGGGATGAGGCAGCCTATCAATCTCGGATTGAAGAATCGCGCGCGCAATTATCGTTAATGTCCAACGCGCCAAAGCTGATTCAGCGTGGACAGTATCGCACTTATCTTGCACCGGCTGCGATCGCGGAATTGATGACAATGCTTTCTTGGGGAGGAATTAGTGAATCGTCTCACCAACAAGGCGGCAGTTGCTTTAGTGCGATGCGTCGAGGTGAGAAGAAACTTTCGCCTAAGTTCACACTGAAAGAGAATTTCACATCCGGCTTAGTTCCCAGATTTAACGAACTCGGCGAGATCGCACCCTTAGAACTTGCTTTGATCGAATCAGGCGAACTAGTCAACATGCTAACCTCGTCTGCAACCGCAAAAGAATATGGGCTGGAAGCAAATGGCGCGACCCAAGGAGAAGAACTGCGATCGCCCGAAATTCTCCCAGGTGACCTAGACCACGATGCGATTCTCAAAACCCTCGATACTGGACTATATCTATCGAATTTGCATTACCTGAATTGGAGCGATCGTCCCACAGGTCGCATCACTGGAATGACGCGCTATGCGTGTTTCTGGGTTGAGAAGGGCGAGATTATTGCGCCGATCGAAAATCTCAGATTCGATGATAGTCTCTATCAATTTTGGGGAGATAATTTGGTCGCTCTGACGAATTTTCAAGAATTTATTCCCGACATTGGAACGTATGAGCATCGCAATTTAGGCGGCGTTCTTGCTCCTGGAATGATTGTGGAAGATTTTACGTACACGCTTTAATTTCAATCTGTAGAATCGAACCTACTGGAGTGAGTCAGGAGAACAGCCGGATGCTGCCCATGTTTGATCTCAAATCGACTGCTCTGTTAATTATTGACTTTCAAGCAGATTACTTTCACGGTGGCGCAATCCACGTCACTGGCGCTGCGGAAGTCCAACCCAAAGCTCAGCAAGTTTTAGCCGCCGCTAGAACAGCAGGATTGCCCATTATCCATACCAAAGAAGTACATCGTAAAGAAATGGTGGATTTTGGGCGAGAGCTAGATGGTGCTGAACCTGTTCACTGTCTCGAAACTTGGGCTGGCACTGATTTTCATCCTGATTTCTCTCCTCGGGATGGAGAGTTTACGATCGCCAAACGACGCTACAGTGCTTTCTTTGCTACTGATCTGGATCTATTGCTGCGGGGTCTCGGCATCAAAACATTAGTCATCATGGGCACATTGACCAACGTGTGTGTACACTACACGGCTGTTGACGCTCACCAGCACGATTATCACTTTTATGTCATCGAAGATTGCTGCATGGGTTCAGATTGGGATGCCCATTGGGCTGCTCTCAAATCAATGGCATACTTACAGCAAAAATCCCGCTTGACTCATCACGAATTTATTGAAGCAATGTCTCGCTTAACTCAAGGTGTTGCAAATTAAGCAGTTGAATCGAGTTCAACTGCTAATTGAATTGTCTGTGCCACATCGCATCAATCAGCTATCCTTCAGATGTAAAGGCAGCCTTTAGATATCGAGAAATTGTGAATAGACATGAAAATCTATCCTGAAAGACTCGAAATTACCTGCAAAATCTAGTAGGCTAGCTTCCAATTTGTAAAATATTTTGCCAAACTTACAGTTCATGACTGTGTTTTTCAACACCCCCTATCTCCTGCTGGCACTTAGTACAGCACTCACTGCGATTCATCTGAAACTTATTTGGAGAAGTGGACATCATGGACAATTTCTAGAAGCTGCCCTGATCTGTTGGGCTGCCACTTGGTTTCTCGTCTGGCGCAACCATCAAAACTTGAAATTTGAGAGCAATCCTGTACCGAGCGCGATCGGATCATGCTGTATTGCTTGGGTCTTGCTCAGAAGTCTAGGCATTTCAGAATATGACTCTTTCTTGAGATTTGCACCGATCGTATCTGGAATTGGAGTCGCTTTACTCGCATCAGGCTTTGCCCTGAAACAGTACTGGCGCGCACTTCTCGTATTGGCATGGATGGCGATCCCGACGACGACTCTCTTAACCCAATTCGACATTTCGCCCCTTACTGCAGATGTCAGCGGTAGCCTACTCTGGTACTCCGGATTTCGGGTGATTCAAGACGGGGTTTTACTTCATATGCCGACTGGAAGTGTCGAAGTCTATCCAGGATGTTCAGGGATTCAGCTGATTTGGCAGCATTTGTTACTGGGTTGCTTGTTTGTGATTCTCTTCCCGATCGGACTTATACGATCGCTGATCGTACCCCTCGCTGGAATGCTCATCGCCTTCCTCACAAACGCGATTCGGGTGGCACTGATGGCAATTCTGGTCGCTCAAAATCAGCGAGAAGCCTTTGATTATTGGCATTTAGGTACAGGTTCGCTAATTTTCTCAATGATCTCCGTCGCGTTGTTCGGTTTCCTGTGTTACTTCTTGCTCGAACAAGCCGATCGGGCTGCTGAAAACGATGAGGTGCAAGCATGAAAACCTGGGAGACCATTCGCAATTATTGGTTAGCTGCTGCGCTTGCAAGTAGTGGTTTAGTGCTGCTCAAACTCACAGTTACACCCCCTCAGAAGCTACCCCAACTTAGCTATTCTTTTCCAGCAGCCATTCCCCTGTCCCGCTGGGAATTTGTCAAAGCCACCTCAATTGGCACTCAAAAACGCTATACCCCTTCGCTTGCGACAAGCGTCGATGATTTAACGATCGCTGGACAGCAGTATCGCTATCTTCGCCAGGGTCGCTCTCTGGACATTGAGATGCGCTACTTTAATGACACCTACACCAAAGTCTCGGACATTCTTGAAGAATCTACGATTAACAACACCAACATTGATTTCGAGGCCAGGCACTCAACGACCGGCAGCTATGCGGTCTATCAGCGATCGAATCGACTTTACTTTTCCGCCTGCATTCCAGTCACGCGAGATACGACTGTGACCGATGGCGAACTCAGAGGCGCGCAGACTCGACCCGATTTTCTGATGCAGCGTGTTTTCCCCTGGTTCATCGGGAGAACTCAACTGCGCGATTTACGCTGTCTCTGGACTAACGCCTCACTCCCAATCGATCCAAAGGCTCCAACGACAACTCGGCAAGACTTAGAGCAAGCTTGGACAGAATGGATAGAGTGGTGGCAGCAGAATTATCCGTCGATCAAAAACGAGTAGAGACGCTCCAGTAGGAACGCCTTTACAGCGTTAAGGGATTATGGCTTCCGTCTTCTGCGGCGCTGAATCAAAGCTCCAAATGCGATCGCAGTCCCAGACCCCAGAATTGTCATTGGTTCTGGGACAGGAGTATTCGGGCAGTTTGGTTTATTGGGACAGATAGGATTACCTGGATTACCTGGATTACCTGGATTGCCTGGATTGCCTGGATTACTCGAACTAACCAGTCCTCCTGGACCACCTGGAGGATTTGAACTGCTATCCTTCCCTCCACCCAAAAACGGAAGTGCACCGAGCAGCAGCAATGGTTCCCAGGGAAATCTTCTCCCACCGACCGTCGTAGGTAAGACTCCTACCGGAGGCGGGGAGGGAAGTTGCGAAACGGCTTCAGGAGGTTCACCCCCGCCCATCGCACAAGTGGTTCCTTTCAACTGCACGATAAAGTCATCAAAATCACGATCTTGTTGTCCTCGGTTCCGCACAAGTTTAGAACCTGTATCGTCCCAATTCACCATCACCCCACTCGAGCACAGATCGCTCGCACCGCCTGTGAATTTAACTTGTTGCTCTTGATTGGGATTCAGAACGTTCTCTGAGTAAAGAATTCCAGTCGGGCGACCATTAAAGCTAGATTCTAAATACAAAACGTATCGCTTGTTTCCTTTAAACGTAAATCGTGCAGTTGGATTTGCAACTGCATTGCTTGGGGTTCCTCGAAAGTCAGTATTGGTTCCAGTATGATTCCGAAACGAGGAAGGCTTAAAAATAGATTCTGCATCATCCGCAGCTTTCGTTTCTACAATCAACGGAGTTTTCTTTTTCGTATCGACTTCCATGACTCCGAAAGTCGATTGATACGCACCATGAGATTCTATGAAGTTAGAATCAAGCGTTGTATCTTGCTCAAATTGTAGCCCCGAGTTATTGATCATCGTAGCAGCACGGACTGGAACCCAGAAATTACTGAGAAGCCATCCCCCTGTAATACTGAGGGTTAGCAGTGTCCACGATCGACGAGAGCCACGATTTGAACAACCCGCCAGTTTAAAAGTACTGACTGGATAAAAGTTTGACTTAGGGCATGTCAAACCGAAGAAACTTTTTGCCATACATTACAGACCTTACAGGAAGACGGAGAGTGTTTTGGTTGATGCCCCTGTAATCTGCACTTGGACTAAGAACGTAATTAGACGTTCTGAGGAAAAATTGCCAAAATATCAGCTATGAGACTAGGTATTTTTAGCAGGATTTTCAAATTATTGCCATAGAGTCCTGAGTTATTTTACACAAGCTTAAATAATCATCCTGAATAATTACGCAGAACCCTCTTCTTCTTTTAATGTACAAGATAAACCTCGGAAATCGTATTCCTACGGATCAAATTGGCAGGCGATCGATATCTCGATTTGCGCCGATGACAACAATCGCAATCCCCTTAGAGAGCCGTGTATTCGGATCAGGATTGATGATAAATTTTCCCTGATGACTAAAGGCAAGCAAGTTTAAGCCGTAGTGCGATCGCAGTCTCAGTTCCGCGATTGTCTTGCCATGGAAGTTTTCGGGTGCGATGAGTTCAACAATACTATTTTCAGGATCAAGCTCAAATCGTTCTAAAATTCCAGGTTTGGTCAGCGATCGCGCTAAGTCGCAACCCATTTCATGTTCTGGAAAGACAACGTGATCGGCTCCAACTTTTTTCAGCAATTTCTCGTGGATTTCTGAGGAAGCTTTGGCAACCACATGACGCACCCCGCCTTCTTTGACGTTCATCGTCGTAATGATGCTTTCCTGAACGTAATTCCCGATCGCAATAATCACAGTATCTTGCTCAAAAATTCCGGCTTCTCGGAGTGCCACTGGTTGAGTCGAGTCGATTTGGCGAGCATGGGTGACAATCCGATCGTTTAACGCTTGATCAACTCTACCCTTATCGAAGTCAGCCGCTAGAACTTCATAGCCAGAGTTATGCATCGTGGCACAAACTGCACGACCAAAGCGCCCCAATCCAATGACAGCGAACTGTCGATTTCGGTTATCCGATTTCAAACTATGGAAGAACCCTAACGACGATAAGTTCACGTCCCTGTCCTCAATATGACTCTTGATTGTTCATGATAATTTGAAAATGTTACCCAACTAGTAAATTTTCTTCAGGATAGTTAACAAAACTCGGCTTGGGATCACCCAGAATCGCACTCATTAAGAGTAAGACTCCGACCCGCCCGACGTACATGACAGCAATGATCACCAGTTGTCCAGGAATCGATAGATTTGCCGTTCCAAAGGCGGTTAAGCCAACCGTGGCAAAGGCTGAGACAACTTCAAACAGAATGTGAATGAAATCAAGTTTGGCATCGGTCAGAGCAATGAGGATGGTTGCCCCAATAACAGTGCCGATCGAGCCAACAAGCACAGCGACCGCTTTCAGAATCAGAGCGGAAGGAATCTGCCGCTGTGAGCCTAAAACAACTTCTTTGCCCTGTAGAACAGCCTTGGTGCAGTCTAATAAAACTCTGACCGTTGTAGTTTTGATACCGCCGCCCGTTCCGCCTGGACTTGCACCCATAAACATGAGCGCGATCGTGATGAACAAGCCCGCAGTCGTCATTTTGGTAATGTCGATCGTATTAAATCCGGCAGTGCGGGGTGTGACAGATTGGAACCAAGCTGCCATCAGTTGATGCGGCAGACTTAAAGCTCCAAGCGTATTGGGATTACGGAATTCGGTCGCGTAGAATGCGATCGTACCGAGAATTAGAAGCGAGATCGTGGTGCTAGTTGCAACTCTAAAATTGAGAGAAAAATTTGAGCGGCAAGGATTGCGCATGATGCGATTGCGAATCCATTGATATAGCTCCATAATGACTCCGTAGCCGATCCCGCCAAAAATAATTAATCCAGTGATCGTAAAGTTCATGACTGGATTGGTTACGTATTGCACCAAGTTGTCTGAGAACAAGCCGAATCCCGCATTATTAAAGGCGTTGACGCTGTGAAAGATTGATTGCCACAGTGCCCACAAGGGTTGATCCTGATATTGTGGGACAAAAACGGTCATCAACAGAATCACACCCGTCAGTTCAAAAACTAGAGTCGTTGCGATAATCGATTGCAGAAGCCCTGCGAGTCCTGAAAGTCCTTGGACATCCAGTGATTGTTGAACTGCGATTTTCTCTCTCAGTCCTAATCGTTTCCCAAGCAGGAGTAATAAAACTGTGGTAGCAGTCATGTAGCCAAGTCCTCCGACTTGGACTAAGAGCACCAGAAAAAACTGCCCCCAGAATGAATAAAACTTGCCGACATCGACAACTGATAGCCCTGTTACACAGACGGCTGAAGTTGCGGTGAAAAGGGCTGCAACAGGGCTGTTCCATTCTCCGGAAGCGGTTGAGAAGGGAAGCATTAAGAGCAGAGCGCCGACTAGAATTACTGCGAGAAAGCCTAGACAAATAGTACGTGCGACAGTCATGAATACGTTGCGGGAGTACGACCAAGCAGAAAGATTGTAGGCTAAATATGCAGAAGAGATTTAGCTTAGCCTGCTGATGGATCAGATTAGATTTCAGTTTCTCACGGTTCGATCGTGCTGAATCAAAATCTCGATCGTTAGCTTCATAATCCTAGCTAAATGCTCTCGATTCTGCTGGATATTCAAACGATTGAGGAATTTGATGGTTGAGGAATTTGAAGTCAGTCATTTGAAATTCGCGCAGCAGGGAGTTTTCACAATTGTCCAAAGTAGAGAAATTGCTCAGGCCTGAATATGGTTAGCTGCTCATTCAAGAATGATATTCCTGGTCTTTATTGCTACTTTTCATCACTCAACGGTTTGTTTATGCTGAAGCGTAAAACCAATGAGATTAAACTGTATGCAAGATTCAAATAGCCTGCTGTTTATTTAGCCAAAAAGATGCCTAAGGTGATCAAGGCAATCATTCAGCCCGAAACTGGGTTAGATTCAGAGATAAGTGATTTAGCCTGCTGACATCTCGAACAGCTAACCCTCTGAACTTTTAACCTTCAGCGATGAACAGGCGATCGTATCCGTCAAAACCGCACTCGCTATTGCACCTGTATGAATCTCAAGATGGGCGTTGTCAGGCGCTTCAAACAGTAAGCGTTGTCCCGGAAATACCACCCGCTCAAAATACCAATTCTCAATATTCGCAATTCGGGCAATCTGAACTTGGGGCGTTGAATTGACGTAGCAGCACAAATCAAACGTCAGCGCTGATCGCACGTTCGTTGAAAGAGAATTCATTTTTTCTAAACAAAAATATTTTCCCGTCGATCGTACTCGGACTTCTTCAATTTGACGCTCTATCTTTCTGTAGAAATTCCGCCAAATCGACTCAATTTCTCTAAACAGCTGCTGAAATCCTTGTAGATATACACATTGGCCTCTTCTTAACCGGATTCTTCATATAAAGCTTTGATGAAACGACCCATTCAAACTTTAAGGATTGTGTTTGAATCTTTCCCTCAAACTTGTCTATCTGTGCAAGCGAGGGCAATCTGGAATGAGTTCAGAAAAATAGCGTATTCAAACGGTTGACTTTTCAAAGTTTTTTCTCTATGGAAAAATGGAAAAGTCAGAACTGCAAATCCAAATACTTCTACCAAGATTTTGATTTACAGTTCTAACATGCATCTCACACAATCAGGCGATATCACTGGGAATATTGGCATCAGACACCGCATCTGCCTGGGATTGCCAATATTCATGAATCAAACTTTCTAGCTCCGATCGCTGAACCTCAGTTCCGATCGTCGCATTTCCGGGTGTTTCAAAAAAAATAGTGCTGTAATCCTTATCCATTGCCAGCATTTGAAACAGGATATGCGTCACGGGGACAGGTAAAGCAATTAAATTCGGATCACTCAGATCATAAGGACTAGAAGCCACGTCTTTGAGACTGGGAAACGCATAAACCACGTTTTTCTCTGTCTCGCCTTGGGTACGATGATTCAGGGTTAACATCACCCAATCTTGATTGAGCGTCTGCACTACATAATATTGAAGATGTCGTAACCGCTGAGCGATCGCGCTTAAAACCGGAGCGATAGACTCAATAAGCTGAGGAGTAGAGCCGTCTTTGGGTGCGTCATTAATCAGCGCTTGAAGTTGTTGATCTAGAGTCATACGTACCGTCCGCAAATAATCAGGGATTTCTACCACTATTGTGATCTAGGCATCACAAAAAAGTTCCATCAAACCAATGAGAGAAAGCCATTGATTTGCACGACACTAGAAACCGTGGGGGAAATCTGCCAGAGCGTGGATGCGATTCTTCAGCTATTACTAGGCGAACTGAAACAAGCAACCCATGCCTCTGAGCGCAATTGTCAAGAAGTCGCCGATCGACTCACCCAAGAAGTCGTCCGAATTTGCTCCGAGAGCAAACGGATTCAAGCTTCCGGCGAAATTCAAACCTGGGCAACGACTCTTGCCAAGCATCGCCTTCAACAATGTCTGTCCTATTACAAATTAGGGTCGCGTCGTGGTCGCGCTGAGCTTCACAGCAATTTGAGTGCTGTGATTTACCGCTACATCACGCCACCCCAAACTCAATCGAGCTACCAAGCCCGACTCGTTTTGATCGAAGACTTCTTACAAGGCTTTTACATGGAAGCGCTGAACGCCTTCCGGAGAGAGTCGCAGTTGGGAGCCGAATACACGCCCAAAACCACGCTAGAGCTTGCGGAATACATGGCGTTCACCGAGCGTTATGGCAAGCGTCGTATTCCCCTACCCGGACACCGGAACCAACAGCTGATCATTTTGCGCGCACAGACCTTTTCTCAGCAGCAGCCCATCGAAACTCTCGTGGATTTGGAGCAAGCCGCAGAAGGGTCGATGTCAGAATCTGAGAATCCTTGGAATATGGCCTCAATTCAGCAAGTCCGCGAGCAAATGGTCGCGCAAGAACCCGAATTAGCTGAAGATACGTTGCGGCAATCGGTTGTCAAAGAATTGATTGCTTATCTCGAAGAACGGAAGCAGCATGACTGTATCGACTACTTTACGTTAAGACTTCAAGATTTACCGGCCAATGAAATTGAAGCAATTTTGGGCTTAACCCCGCGTCAACGGGATTACTTACAGCAGCGATTCAAATATCATTTGATTCGATTTTCGTTCTCTCACCATTGGGAGCTGGTGCATCAATGGCTAGAAGCCGATTTAGAGCGCAATCTGGGACTCTCCAATCGACAGTGGAAACTGTTACATCAACGGGCAACGAAGTCTCAAGCTGAACTGCTTCATCTCAAGCAACAAAAATTACCCGAGAGCACGATCGCTCAACGGTTAGGTTGCACGGTGAATCAAGTTCAGAAACAATGGTTTAAACTCCTTGAGCAAGCTTGGGAAATTCGTAATGACCAAGATTCCGGAGGAACGCTCTCGGCTGATGAATAGGGTGTTATCACAATGGATCACGACTTAGAAAGCAGAACTAGAGTTCTATTAAAACTGTTACAAAACCTAGGATTGGTCAATCCATCCGATCCGAGGGTCACTTTTGAACAGTTCGATCAACATCGTGATGCTATCCGTGAGGATCGTTCCACCTCACACTCGTCCTCGTCTGAGGACTTATCACACCAACCGGGAGAGATACCTGCTGTGCAAGATCGTTTTCATGCGCTGCTAAAACGTCGTCTTCTGATGGAGGCTGAGCAAAAGCCGCCCGTTTTTCCTTGGGAAAAAGAAGCGGTTCATTATGATGCTGAGTCAACGATCGAAGCGCAACCTGTTTTAGCCGCAGCATCTGTTTGGTTAAGTCAAATTCGTCATATGAATTTGCCGATCCCTTTGCCTGAAGCGGTGATGACCGAACTTCTGGCACGGTGTCAATCGGCGTTATTTTCTTCGCTGCGAGAAGGAGCAAAACTGGTTCAGGCAGTGGACACCCTGTTTCCGGGGCAGTCTCAACTGCTCAACAATGTTGCAGGGTATGTGATGGTTTCTCCAGCTCGGTCTTCTGTTGCCAAGCTGCAAGACCTCGCGACTGAGCTTGGAGAGGAGTTGCCGAAGTCTTTTGAGGGTGCGATCGACACGCAGCAAATGGCGTTATCGCTACTAGCAGCCCGCGAGATTCTGAGTACATTGACGTTGAAGATTTCGACACAGCAACCTCGGATTGAGCGGGAATGGCTGACTGAGCTTGGAGCATTTACCCTACGGATGGAATATAAGACAGATTGCTTACGAATTGAGGCAGAGCTTCCTTGTGGCGGCAGTCTTCAGTTCCAAGGCGAGGAGTCTCGGTCTTTAGTCGATCGCGACGGAGCGGGTCGGCTGAATCTGGAGATTCGGGAGTTCGCTGTCGATCGCGTCTATCCGTTAGAAGTTCGTTTAGGCGAACAAGATGTGTTGACGTTTGCTGTGAACGTTCAACGTTAAAGCCAATTGGAATTTGAGTAAAAGTGAAGGGTGGGATAGAAGATGCTATCTGCCCTTCGTTTTTTTGTTGGGAGATAGGGAGTGGGGGATAGGAAGATAGGGAGCAATCTAAGTTTGAGTTCTCCCCATCTCCCAACTTCCGAAAAATAACTGCGGTTCACAACGACCTCCACACTTTCCCTCTCCCAAGCCCTACGAAAAATTAGGCTCTTCCTTCCGTGCTGCAAAATCTGCTGCGCGTGCAATCCGAATACTTCCTTGAGGCGAAACATAGGCGACTTCAGGGAAGTATTGTGCAAGGGGCGTTTCTGGGGCGCGAGCAACATAATCCGCGATCCGAATCTGAGTTGGCTCCATTTGCAGCGCCATGATGAGACATTTTGCATTGCCTTTACATCCTGCGTGCGCTACGCCTCGCAAGCGACCCCACACTAAAATATCGCCTTCTGCAATGATCGAACTTCCAGGATTGAGATCTCCAACAACTACGACTGTTCCGTTATGACGAATTTCTGCACCCGATCGTAATGTCATTTGGATATAGAGCGGATCCTCCATCGCTGTTGCAGGCTCAGAATTCGGAAGTAATGGGGAAGCAGCCGTAATTTGTTCAACCGAGTAGCCTGCAGTTGCAGCAACAACAGCCGTTTGACGACGACGGGTATGCACCCATTTCAATTGCAATTGCACTTCAGCCAAAGCTTCTGCGATCGCGCTAATTTGCCGTGTATCGAGCAAGCGATCGTCACTGACCAAATGCACAGGGGTATTCGGCTGCCAAAATCGTTCCTGACCCATTAAAAGCTGTTTGAATTGCTGCCACAGTTCTACCCAAGCCAGGGCAATCTTTGAATTCTCGGATTCGGGCGGCAAAATCAGATGCAGTTCCCCCTCTTTTGTTTTGAGGCGGACTTGGAGATCTGCGATCGCGACTGTCTGAGGAGATAGCTCGCTCGATGTAGAAAGACTGCTATCCGTGATCTCGCTGGATGCATGAGCGTCACTAGATGCAGTGACATCAGTTTTAGGGTTCTCAGCGGTTGGAGTGTCTGAGGAAGGTGTAGGGGCTTCTAGAGGCTTCTCCAGAGTTGGATCTGAAGTCACTGAGAGTGGGTCAATGGGGGTGGGCGAAACAGAAGTGTCAGGAGTCATGCCTTAATGGTGGGGCTGCAACGGATAGATCATATTGAGTCATTGAGCGGATTGCAAGTTGTTTCGATTGACAGACGAAAAAGATCGGAATTTGAGTTAGCGTTTTGTCGTGAATTTAAAGAATGGATCGAGATGTAGGGTTATTTCAAATTATGTAAAGTATCTTCCCCAAATGAGAATTATTTTGGGAAAACCGGAGATGGAAGTACTGAAATCGAGAGTGAGGAAAGATGTCAGAGTTAATTCAAGCTGTTCTCAAGAGTGAGGAACGATCTGATTTTCGTCAGTTTGCGAGTTTATTAAGATCATCTGATAAAAAGTATTTGCTTAGAAATGAGATTCTTCAACTTTTTAGCGAGAAGTCGGAGCAATTTTCCGATTCACCAAATCTACAAAAATTAATCCGATATGTTCAAGAAATTATTTTAGAAAACGATTTTTTTTGCCTGATTATCCGTCCGAGAATTGCAAGGCAAGAGGCGTACCGAATTCTTGAAGATTTGACAGTAGAACCGATGAGTGTTCAAGAATTGCTCGATTTACGCGATCGCTTTGTCAACCACTATCATCCCCAAGAAGGGGATGTATACGAAATTGATTTTGCGCCCTTCTATGACTATTCGCCTGTATTGCGTGATCCAAAAAACATTGGAAAAGGTGTTGAATATCTCAACCGTTTTCTATCTAGCCAATTATTTCAAGATGAGAAAAAGGGGCAAGTTTCGTTATATCAATTTCTACAGTTACATCGATATAACGGGCTTCAATTGTTGATTAATGAGCGGATTCGCTCCACCGAAGAATTAAGCGATCGCGTGAAGCAAGCCTTAGGAATTGTCAGCGATCGTGATCCAAATGATCCTTATCAAACCTTTCGATTTGAATTACAAGATTTAGGATTTGAACCAGGTTGGGGTAACACAGCGGCAAGGGTTCGAGAAACGTTAGAAATTTTAGATCAATTAATTGATTCACCTGATCACCAAACTTTAGATGCTTTTATCTCGCGAATTCCAATGATCTTTAGAGTGGCATTAATTTCGCCGCATGGATGGTTTGGACAAGAAGGCGTTTTAGGCAGACCTGATACGGGCGGGCAAGTCGTCTACATTCTAGATCAGGTTAAAAGCTTGGAAAAACAGTTGCAAGAGGATCTTGCACTTGCAGGTTTAGCTATCTTGGGTGTGCAGCCGAAAGTCATCGTTTTAACGCGATTGATTCCAAATAGTGATGGAACACTTTGTAATCAGAGACTTGAAAAGATTTATGGCACAACAGATGCTTGGATTTTAAGAGTTCCATTTCGAGAATTTAATCCACATTTGACACAAAATTGGATTTCTCGATTCGAGATTTGGCCGTATTTGGAGACCTTTGCAATCGATGCAGAACGTGAGCTTCGAGCGGAGTTTCAAGGCAGACCGGATTTAATTATCGGTAACTATTCTGACGGAAACCTCGTTGCTTTTTTACTAGCAAGACGACTCAAAGTAACACATTGTATTATTGCTCATGCGCTTGAGAAATCGAAATATCTTTTTAGCAATCTTTACTGGCAAGATCTAGAAGATAAATATCATTTCTCGCTGCAATTTACGGCAGATTTGATTGCAATGAATGCAGCAAACTTTATCATTAGCAGCACCTATCAAGAGATCGTTGGCACACCTGAAAGCGTTGGTCAGTACGAATCTTACAAATCTTTTACTATGCCAGATTTGTACCATGTTGTTGATGGGATTGAGTTATTTAGTCCTAAATTCAACGTTGTTCCTCCAGGTGTGAATGAAGCCGTATTCTTTCCCTTTACTCGCACAGAAGATCGACTATTAAACGATCGAGAACGGCTAGAGAATCTTCTGTTTTACGATGACGATCCTGAACAAATCTACGGCAAATTGGATAATCCAGATAAACGTCCGTTGTTCTCGATGGCGAGACTTGATCGCATTAAAAATCTCACAGGACTGGCTGAGACTTATGGACAAAGTGAATCTCTGCAAGAGCGATGTAATTTGATCCTAATTGCGGGGAAACTTCGCACCGATGATTCAACCGATCACGAAGAAATTAGCGAAATCGAAAAGCTGTATGAAATTATCGATCGCTATCAGCTCAAGGGCAAAATTCGCTGGCTTGGTGTGCGTCTGCCCAAAATTGACACGGGAGAGGTGTATCGAGTCATTGCTGATCGAGAAGGAATTTTTGTGCAGCCTGCTTTATTTGAGGCATTTGGCTTGACGATTCTTGAAGCGATGGTGACTGGGCTGCCAATGTTTGCAACTCGATTTGGAGGTCCACTTGAAATTATTCAGAACAAAGTGAATGGATCTTATATCAATCCAACCAATTACGAAGAAACAGCAGAAGTAATTTTAGAGTTTCTAGACCAGTGCGATCGCGATCCGCACTATTGGAGCCAGATTTCGCAGCGGGGAATCGAGCGAGTCTACAGTACTTACACTTGGAAAATTCATACAACGCGGCTGCTCTCACTTGCCAAAATTTATGGCTTCTGGAATTACACTTCGCAGGATCATCGCGAAGATATGATGCGATACATTGAATCGCTGTTCTATCTGCTCTATCGCCCTAGAGCGCAAGGATTGTTAGCTGAACAACTCCAGAGATCGTAAAGATAAGAAAAAAGAGAGTGAAGTTTTGCACTCTCTTTTTTGATGATTGTCGTGTTTTCTAACGGATTTAGATTTCCGCTTCGGTATCGCGTTGTTTGCGGTAACGCACTGCGATCGCGCTCACTAACGCTAATGCTGCGATCGTGCCAGGTTCAGGTACTTTCGTAGGTTTAGGTGTGGGCGGTTTCGGAGGAGTTGGAGGTGCCGGAGGAGTAACCGGTGGGGTCGGATCGTTGGGTTTTGTTCCATCGATCGGCGTGTCGAATATTGGAGGGGTAACTGGAGGAGTCACCGGAGGAGTAGTTGGGGGGGTAGTCGGAGGAGTAGTTGGAGGAGTAGTTGGGGGGGTAGTCGGAGGAGTAGTTGGAGGAGTAGTTGGGGGGGTAGTTGGGGGATTAGGCACAGTGACGGAGGTCGCACGACCCGTACCGCTTGTGCCTAATGATGTACCCGCAATACTTTGGTAACGAACTCCAAGATTGCTGAGTGTGAGGCTATTTACTGCACCTGCCAGTGTGAGTGAGAAGTCAAACGTTCCAGTACCGCCAGACGTGCTGATACCGCCATTTCCGCCCCCTTGGCAAGTGTTTCCAGCGTTGAAACAAACATCAACATTGCCGAACTGATTTGGAAATGCACCATCCAAATGCGCACTAGTAAACAACCCACTCGCGCTTGAACGCACTAGATTCGAGCTTGTGTCGAAGCCTAATCCTGTCACACGAGAGGTAATGCCACCGCTAGAGGTGTCGTCCAACACCGCTTTAAATTTCGCGATCGTATTTCCTGCAACAGTCTCAAATCCATTGAATGTGAAGTCAACAAATGAAGACAACCCGGCAACAGATTGAGTTCCAACGTTCCCATCAAAATTGACGCGGAAGATTTTTCCTAAATCTGCTAGTCCAACTGTGAAAGAACTGGTTGCTGGTGTTGCTGGTTGGGTGGGAGCCACAACGGGAGTGGTATTAGATTTTGAGTTATTTTTGCCATTATTCGCAAATGCTGGATTTGCAATAGAGAGCAAGCTTAAACTCAGAATTCCTGCACAGATTAGCAGTTTGGTGGGTGACAAGAATATTGACATCTGAGTAATATTTGAGAGTCCATGTATACCCTATTACATCAATTGACTGGTCGTTCCTGATAATTTTGCTGACTTTAGAATCACTTCACAAAAGTTACATTATTCAGTGGTCATACGGTCACATTCATCTTGTAGCGTTGAACGTTTCCTATCAAAATTCCAATCAATTCAGTCGGAACCGTCTGTGTATCATATTTAGAAATTGATTAATTTATACAACTTATATCAGTGTTATGACGGATTCAAAGAGTTTCTAGCAGATAGAGAAAGAGCTTGATGTGAAATTTGAAATTCTGAGTTTTTACTGAGGTGGTTTTCATGGCATCCATACGTCAGACCTTGTTTGAGTCATTCGTGGCGCTTTCCCGTGATTTCAGCAGTGCCGAAATTTTAGATTCCGACATAATGGTTCCTGTTTTGACAGTGCACTGAGTCGATAACATGCTGGCGATCGCACAATTTTTCGCGTTGATGAAACGAGTTTGGCTAATTTGGTTCTGCGCGAGTTTGCTTTATCTGAGTTTGACGTTGCCTGCCTTTGCTCAAGAAGTCGATCAACTCAAACAGAAGCAGCAGCAAGTTGATCAACAGCGAGAACTCGTACAGAAAGAGCGAGAAAAAGTGCAACGCCAAGAACGATTAGCACAAAAAGATCTCACCGGAATTCGACGTAATATCCAGGTAACGACTAGCCAGATCAAGACAACTGAAGCAAACTTGATAAATGCTAATCAAGTCTTGAAGAATTTGGAGAAAGATTTAGCCGCAACCGAGAGAACTTATCAGCAACGGCAATCTTCCACCGTTTCTCGTCTGAGATTTTTGCAACGTCAGCAGGGCAGTAATGGCTGGGCAGTTTTATTACAAAGTCAAGACTTGAATGATTTTCTCGATCGACGTTTCCGGCTCAAACAGATCTATAAGAATGATCGTAAAACGCTAACAGACTTAAAAATAGAAGCGGCGAAAGTCGATCGCCAACGGCAGCAAGTTGAACAGCAAAAGAATAATATTGCCCTGATTGCTCAACAGTTAATGGCACAGAAGGCGCAATTTGAGCAGCAGGCAGAGTATCAGAAAGAAATTGTCGAGCGTCTCAGAACCAATCGTCGGGCATTAGAAGCCGCAGAAGCACAATTAGAGAAAGATTCCAAAAGCATTGGCGAATTGATTCAAAAGCGGATTGCGGAAGAACGTGCTCGCAACGGAATTGTGATTTTGGGAACGGGTCAATTCAACTTACCGAGTGCAGGCCCGATCACCAGTGGATTCGGATATCGAATGCACCCAATTTTGGGATATCAGCGATTCCATGCTGGAATCGATTTTGGGGCAGATTACGGTAGCCCGATTATGGCAGCCGATCGAGGCGTTGTCATTTTTGCCGGATGGTATGGCGGATATGGAAATTCGGTCATTCTGGATCATGGGAATGGAATCACAACGATGTATGCTCACGCACAGGAATTGTATGTGAGTGAAGGGCAAACGGTGGAGCGAGGAAAAGCGATCGCGGCGACAGGTTCGACCGGATTATCCACAGGACCACATTTACACTTTGAAGTCAGGAAAGACGGTGAGCCTGTTGATCCTGCTGGATATTTGTAGGGTCTCATGCTCAATCGACCGATTCCTTTTTGGGAACGCTAACAAGAACGTATTTCAGGTTAGGAAGCGGGTAATGATCGGGGAAGATCAGTTTGAAGCAACATCAGATGCGACAGGATATCTTTGGCGAGTTCTCGATCAAGTTGCAACGCCAATTTTTGTTCAGAATCATCATCAGCAAATCGTTTTTGCCAATCAAGCTTTATGCACGCTCGCACACTATAGCGCGGCTGAATTTCTTCGCAATGTCGATCGTATTCTCTCACCTGACCTCACAACAGGACTGACAGCCGGAACTCAAACGGGATATCTGTATGATGCCAATGGCGGGACTCAAGAGATTTCGGTTGTAAAATCCGCTGTTCAAGGAATGCCCCTGATCGTTGCAACGATCAAAGAGACAGAATCCGCAAATTCAGATCAACTGGATCAAGCGATTCAAGAACGGAAAGCCGCAGAAGTTGCATTAATGCGATCGCAGCAGCGGCTGACCTTACTCATTCAACAATCCCCATTTGTTTTTGTCGAATGGGGAGCAGACTATAAAATCCAAACCTGGAACTTTGCTGCACAACGAACATTTGGCTACTCCCGAAAAGAAGCTGTCGGGCAGTCGCTTGAGAAAATTTTGCCAGAGTTTCTCAAAGCAGACTTTTTAACCGTCATTGCCCCATTACTGACCCAATCAGGAACAACACAACAGATCCAGAAACATTTGACTTTGAGCGGTGAAACGATTATTTGTGAATGGTTTCACTATCCGTTACTCGCTCCGAATGGTAGTGTGATGAGCATTGTTTCAATGGGAATTAACATTACCGATCGTGTGAATAGCGAAGCAGAACGTAGACAAGCAGAACTTGCGCGATCTCAGTCTGAGCAGCGATTAGCGCTTTTAGTTCAACATGCGCCCCTCGCGATTATTGAATGGACACCCCAACTCACGGTCAAAGAGTGGAATCCAGCCGCAGAGTTTATGTTTGGCACATCGAGAGATGAAGCGCTTGGGAAACCTTGCGATTACTGGATTCCCAGTAACGTGCAGCCTGAGGTCAGCAAAGTAATCACGCGATTGATAGAACAGACAGGAGGAAAGCGCAACATTAATGAGAACATCCGCGACAATGGAGAAATTATTACTTGCGAATGGCATAACAATACTGTCTTAGACGCAGATGGAAATATTGTAAGTATTGTTTCGACAGTACTTGATATTACAGAGCGTATCCGATTAGAAACAGAGCGCGAACAAACTGCGATCGCGTTGCAAAATTCAGAACAGCAGCTTCGTCAAAAAGCACAGGAACTTGAACAAGCATTTCGGCAATTGCAAAAAACACAAACGCAATTGATTCAGACTGAGAAAATGTCGAGTTTAGGGCAATTAGTGGCAGGAATTGCTCATGAAATCAATAATCCTGTGAGCTTTATCTATGGCAATTTAGAACCCGCAAAGCAGTATGTTGAAGATTTGCTGAGCGTAATCTGGCTTTATCATGAGGCGTATCCCGTTCCGCCTCAGAAGATTGCCGAAGAACTAGAAGCCCTCGATCTAGAGTTTATGCAGCATGATGTATTCAAACTTCTAGATTCAATGGGAACCGGAGCCGAACGCATTCGGGATATTGTGCGATCGCTGCGAAATTTCTCACGCCATGATGAAGCTGAACTGAAGGCAGTGGATTTACGTGAAGGACTCGAAAGTACTTTAATGCTGTTGCAGCATTTGTTGAAAGCCAACCGAGCTTCGGGAACTTCAATGATGCGCCCTGCCATTCAGGTCACACAGAACTCTGATCGTTTGCCGAAAGTTCAATGCTTTGCAGGACTGCTCAATCAGGTATTTATGAATTTGATCTCGAATGCGATCGAAGCAATTGATGAGCGGTGGCTGCTAGAAGAAATTGATTTTATCCCGGAGATCACGATTGAAGCGGTGCTCTTTACTGAAGAGGTAGACGGACAACCGACGCAATGGGTACGAATTCAGATCACAGATAACGGAATTGGCATGTCAGTTGCGACGCATCAGCGGTTGTTTGACCCATTTTTTACGACTAAACCGATTGGTCACGGTTCAGGATTAGGATTGTCGATTAGTTATCAGATTGTCACCGAGCAACATGGGGGACGGTTGTGGTGTGACCATCAGGCAGAGCGGGGAGCCACGTTTGTGATTGAGATTCCAGTGCGGCAGTTGCAGTGGAGTTAGGGAATTTTGGCGATGACTTACCAATCGTCATAGCTGGACTCACCTTCTGCGGCGCGTGGCACGACATTTGGAGGAGTTGTATAAGAGACCAGTTCTAACTGGCGTGAAGCCGATCGCGGTTTTTTCTTCTGATTCGGATTCCGTCGTCGGGAAACGCCTTCTTCGTTAGTATCTTCTGCCACGACTTCATACAGAATGGCTAATTTTCCTGGATCTTTGCTTTTGCGCAGAATTCGTCCCATCCGTTGAATGTACTCGCGTGCCGAACCCGTGCCCGAAAGCACGATCGCAATACTTGCATCGGGAACATCTACCCCTTCATTTAACACACGAGAAGCAACGAGCGATCGATACTCTCCTTGCTTAAATTTGGTCAGAATCTCATGCCGTTCTTTGACAGGCGTTTGATGGGTAATGGCGGGGATCAACAGATCCTGAGAAATTCGATAAACCGTAGCGTTATCATCTGTGAAAATGAGCGTGCGTTCAGGATAATGACGCGCGAGTAAATCGGCAAGAACTCTCAGTTTTCCCTCGGTTCCAAATGCGATCGCTTTTGCTTCTCGATGCGCTAACATCGCTCGGCGTCCGGCTTTGGATCTCGCGCTTGCTTGCACAAATCGCTGCCAACCTTGAGCGCTACTCAGATAGAGATTGGATTGTTTGAGAAAAGCATTGCGAATTTGAATCAGTTGATCGTAGCGTTCTCGCTCCTGTTGAGAAAGTGCGACACGAATCTGAATTGCTTCGTGTTTCGCAAGGGCTGAACCGGATAATTCTTCTGGCGTTCTCCGATAAACTTCTTGTCCGATTAACGTCTTGAGATCTTCATGTTTGCCATCGGTGCGCTCTGGCGTTGCCGTCAACCCTAAGCGATAAGGCGCGATCGCATATTCTGCAATCACTCGATTAAAGTCGCTGGGCAAATGATGACATTCATCAAAGACTAGCAGCGCATATTGATTGCCTAATGTTTCTGCATGAATCGCGGCACTGTCATACGTTGCAACCAGAATCGGAGTGCGATCGCGCGATCCTCCGCCCAACAATCCAATCTCTGTATCAGGAAATGCAGCACATAAGTTCGCATACCATTGATGCATCAGATCCAAGGTTGGAACCATGATCAACGTACTGCGCTGGGTCGCTTGCATTGCCAACTGTGCCAGATACGTTTTCCCGGCTGCGGTCGGTAAGACCACGACACCTAATCGTCCTGAAGTTTGCCAAGCGTCTAAAGCTTCTTGCTGATGAGGATAAGGCTCCATTTCCACAGCAGGAACGAGATTGATCTGATCAAATCCTTTTGCGCGATCGTCGATTTCAATGCCTTCTGATCGCAGTGCTAACATCAATTCTCGATATTGATTTGCAGGCACCCGAAACTTCTCAATGCGATCGTCCCACACGGCAAATTCGATCCACGCTTTGCCCTTAGGCGGTGGATGAAGAATCAGCGTTCCACGATCGTAAGATAGAGCAGGCTTGCGTGGCATTTTAGTACATTTGTCACTTAATCCTTCTGCTGATCGTACCGGATTTTCGTGAGAAATGTTTTATAGTTCGATCCAGTCAGTTCGGATGATCCTTAGAGCACTTGATGCATCAAATTCGTTCGGACTGAATCTAATCTCGCACAGAGCTAGAATTGCTGATTCCGAATTCACGAATTGCTCAAGTTAAATGACTCAATTCCAATTACTGAATCTGTGTAATCGGCTCACCTTTGAGCAACCGAATTTCCTGTTCCTGCACCTTAATCTTCTTATTCATCTCTCGCACCCGACCTGTGAGAATCTTGACCAAATTTAAGGCAATCCCAGGCGTTTCATCGACTGCTTCATATAGCTGCTGCTGCGTCAAGACCAAACACTCACAAGGCTCGATCGCCGTCACGGATGCCGATCGCGGTTCCGAATCGAACAGCGACATCTCTCCAAAAAAATCTCCACGTTTATAGAACGTCAGATCTCGGCTGCCACTATGCACCCGAACGACCCCTTTAGAAATGACATACATGGAGCGTCCTTCTTGACCCTCAATCAGAATCGTATCGCGCACCCCATACGATCGCTCTTCCATAATCGATGCCAGCCGCACCAGGAAATCGTCCCGCAATTCCTTAAAAATGGGGACTCCTCGAACAAGCAATAAGCGTTCAAAACTGTTCAACATGGCTGGCTTTTTTCAACTTACAAACTAGATATCACCCTAAGATTCGGTTTTCAGGCGCGGTAGCGCTTCAGGATGTTGTGCTGGCAGACGCATCCCCAACTTTTTCATCATCTCTTGAACTTGCGCTGCCACAATGGGATTGCGCTCGTTCTGAAATCCTTGCAGCACCAGTCCTAACTTCTGAGGAAATTGGGTTGCGATATAGCTCAGAGCGGCTTCTCGAACATAGCCTCTCGGATGTCGCAAGCCTGATCGAATCGCATCTGGGCTGATATTCCAATGTGCCCGTTTTGCGAGATGGAAACAGCAAGCTAATGCCCAATCTGAAATAAAATGCCGCAGCTCGAGTAAATGGTTCAGTCGCTCGCTCGGTTGCATCGGCGTATAAGGCACAAGACTCGATAAACTCTGCAGCTTATCGATCGGCAACTCTCGATCCAAAACTCCCAGTAATGCCCGTTTACTATTAATGTCCAAGGTACTATCGAGAATTTCTAACCCTTGCGCGATCGCGGATTTCGATTCTGACTGTAAGTTATACTCTGCGACTCGAATCGAACCAATCGGATAGAGAAACTTCATCAGCAAGAAGATCCGCTCCAAACTATCGGCAGGCAACGTTTCTAATGCCGATCGCAAGAGCATCGTCTCATCACAGCGAATCCGCTCCAAAATCAAATCCATCGAAGCCGCATACACTTGCCCGATAAACATCAATTCTTGTTCGATCAGTTGTTCAATCCCTACACGTCCTAACTGCTCTGCGACTGCATCAATTCCTTTCTCGTTGGGCACTTTCAGCAGGATGCGTAATAGGGCACGTCGCGGAACTCCCCAAGAAGTTGTCAATCGAGAAATCAGCAGATCTAAAGCTTCTGGAGTGCCAATTTGTCCGATCGCACTCATCGCTTCAGTCCGAACTAACAGCGGTCGCTCCACATCATCCACAAGCCGAATCAGATTGTTGAGTGCGGTATCTTCTAAGCTCACGAGAGCTGACTTGGCGGCTTCGCGAGTGGGGCGATGATATAAACCCACCATCAGGTAACGGTAGAATTCTTCGGATCGAGTTGCTGCGATCGCTTCTAACGTTGCAGCTCTCACCTCAAACGATGGATCTTTGACCAACTTAGAGACATAAGGTTTGAGCCACAATCGTAAGCCTTGTAGATGTACGGCTCCTCCCAATGCCCGACAGCCAATCACGCGATCTTGAACTTGCTTGCTCGTCAACATCGAATGCAAGACATAGGTTGCTTCTGCCTTTTCGCTCATAGTCCCTTGGCGCAAAATCAGCGATGCTGCGGTCGCTCGCACAATAGAAGGATGATTTGGCTTGAGGTAATGCCGCAATTCACTGAATGAAGCAGATTCTTCGGTCAACCAGATATAGCGCAAAGCAACTGCCATTACTTCCGGAGCGGGACGCTGAGCGCAGAGTGATTTGACTGGATTTAAATATGCCGGATTCGGATGCTTGAGCATCACTTCGATGCTTTTGTACTGCAATTCTGGCGAAAGTCTAGAAAGCAGTGGAGCCAGAACTTCTCCTGAATTTCTGCCATCAATTTCACTTAAGAATTCGATACAGGCACGTTTATCTTCTTCGGTTCCGGGTTTTTCTAAAGTATCGATCGTCTTCTGTCGCAGCGCTTTCAAATCGACCTCTGAGGTGCTCAACTGTCCACGCCCCGCATTCAGAACGAGCAGATTGAGATACTCTTTTTTCAATGCACCAATCGTCCAGAGCCACACAATCGCGGCTGCAATCATCAGACTGAAACTGAGCGTCTGTTCTGCAACGCCAATGCCATTCATACTGAGCTTGACTAATCCCATGAGAATTAATCCAGTCACAGCAGTAGAAATAGGCTCTGCAATACTCCGAACTTTTGCTTGTTCTTGGTTACGAATATGGTCAGGAACAGAATAAAAGAGAAATGGCACACTTCCACTTAGCAGCGTGTAATGCAGTAATTCATAGAGAAACCGCAGTGCTAAAACTCCATAAAACACAGGAATCATCCCGGTCATGGAAATGCCTGTGAGACTCATGACGACGATCGGCAGCAGCATAATCGAGGTGAAAACCCCCATGCGATCGAGAACACGGCTCGAAAACATCCACTGCATCGCCAATTCGCAAATCCCCAATGCCCCGTTAAACAGTCCGAGAAAGCCAGCAACTTCGCCACCTACAATCTGAGAAGCCAGCCCCGAATCTTTGCCTAATTGCGTCAGAAATTGAAACTCAACCAGCAAGAGAAAAACCTGTGCCAGCGAAAAGAAGATCTGCAACAACTGCATATAACTTTTCATCTGTCCCTGAAGTCGGGGCGGAGAATGTTCGGCATTGTTGTCTTCTCGACGACGACGAGCCGTAGGAAAAGCTTGCCGATTGGCAAGACTCAAGCCAAACAGGACGATCGCGCCGAAGACCATCAGCCCAAATGCCAGAAGCAGTACGCTTGGAACCGCTTGATCTCGTGGAAATTGCCGCAGGACCCAAGGTAACGAAAACCCACCAAACACATCTGCAACCAGAATGCCGCTACTGATTAACGGATAGGTACGCTTAATTTCTCGGATATTAAACAACTGATTAGCGGTAATCGAAGCGTTCAAATCATTGAGAACATGGCTTGCCTCTAGCCAAAGCTGCATGGCAAAGATCGTAATCTGCACAATATAAAAGCTGCCAATCTGTGCTTCCGCAGATTCGCTAAGACCCAATGAAAAGAAGGGAAGGGGTGCAGCGAGTAAGAGCGCAATCCAAATAATCACCGATCGCAGCGGCAAAAATGTTTGCAGCCACGAGTACAACATTCCTAAAAGAATCTTCAGACCAGCACTTGTGATGTAGATGACGGGAAGATTCGCTGCGCCAAATTCTGAGAGAAAGCGATCGACCGAACAGGCTTCAAGCCACATCAGACCGGATGAAGTTGCGCTATAAGCCGTAAACATCCAAAACGTGCGCTGTCCTTCGCCTTTTCGGAGATTAATCCAGCGCAGGAACCGATTTTCGCCTGATTTTTGGGGAGCCGAATTTGACGCAACCATGTGGGGGTGTTCTCGTTAAATCGATGCACATGATTCCTTGATGTATGTGAGGAATCCTCCCTAAGATGCCCAAGTTTCTACCGAAGCAAAAGGGACAGCAAGAATTGATCTCACTGTCCCTTAATTGGGTTGGGGGAATGGAGGAATAGGGGAATGGCGATATTACGCTTCACAAGGGAGTATATCGTCTGAATCTCCCCATCCCCCTAATTCCCTACTTCTTCGGCGCGAGCAGCATCATCATATTGCGCCCTTCTTTCTTCGGTGCTTGTTGCACTTCCGCAATTTCTTGGAGGTCAGTCGCCATCCGCTTCAGCAGAGTTTCTGCAAGATCACTGTGCTGAATTTCTCGTCCACGGAACATGATCGTGGCTTTGACTTTATCCCCTGCCTTCAGGAAGCGTTCAGCTTGATTGATTCGCACGTTATAGTCGTGCTCCTCAATTTTGTAGCGCATTTTTACTTCCTTGACGTCTACGGTATGCTGTTTCTTCTTAGCTTCTTTCGCCTTCTTTTCTTGCTCGAACTTATGCTTACCGTAGTCGATGATCTTGACGACAGGCGGATCAGCTTTATCGCTCACGAGAACGAGATCGAGTTCTTTCTCGTCTGCCATTGTTTGAGCTTCACGTGAGGTCATAATGCCAAGCTGAGAACCATCTGCATCAATGACACGAACTTTCGGAAACCGAATCCGTTCGTTGATTACGGGCATGTCTCGATTGGGTCTTTTTTCTATCACAGGCACCTGTTGAATTAAGTGGATAAGGGAGACAATGTGCGATCGATTTGTCTGTCGATCAGTAAACAATTGTCAATTCGCTGAGAAATCGTACTCGTCATTCTACTCAGTCTGACGAGTTTTCGGGGAATTTCTTAACTTTAATTCTAAAGGAGGGATCAAGAATTGGATATCGAACCTGATGATTAGAATAGATAAATGTTTACATGAGTCGAGTGCATGGTGGTAGACGCATTACCTTGGCGACAACGAATTGGCAGTCAACGCGATTGGATGTGGCGCGGTTGGCAAACTCGGTATACTTATTTGCGATCTCAAAAATCAGAAATTGCGCCGCCGTTGCTGTTCATTCATGGGTTCGGCGCTTCGATCGGGCATTGGCGACATAATCTGTCAGTGCTGAGCCAGCATCATACGGTGTATGCACTGGATCTGTTGGGATTTGGGGCTTCGGAGAAAGCGATCGCGCCTTATAACTTAAGACTCTGGCTCGAACAGGTGCATGATTTTTGGCTGACGTTTGTGCGTGAACCTGTCGTGCTGATTGGAAATTCGATTGGCTCTTCGGTCTGTCTGGCAGTGGCGAAGGCTTACCCAGACATGGTCAAAGGTGTCGTGATGCTGAATTTACCCGATTCTTCGGTGCTGGAGCAGCCAGAATGGTTCGACTCGGCAGTGAAGGTCGTTCGTCCAATTATGGTGGTAGGGAAAAGTATTTTTACGTTTCCATTGATTTTTAATCCGTTCTTTCGAGTGTTGAGAAGTTCGCGCTTGATTCGGCTCTGGGCAAAACAGGCTTATGCAAGTTCGGACGGGATTACAGACGAACTGATTGAAATTTTAGCGACTCCAGCGCGAGATACAGGTGCAGTCAAGGCGTTGCGATCGATGGTTAATACTCCAAAAGTAACGGAATACCGAGCGCGATCGATTTTGCCGACAGTGCGGGTTCCGATGTTGCTGTTTTGGGGGAAGCAAGATAAATTCGTGCCGCCGAGTTTGGCTGAGTATTGTGTCAAACTCAATCCAAAACTGGAATTAGTTGAGATTGAGAATGCAGGGCATTGTCCCCACGACGAACGCCCGGAGGAAGTGAATCGCAAGATTCTCGGTTGGATTAAGGAGTGTGTGTGATGACAGATGTTTTTCGGATCTCGCCTTTAATTCGACTTACGTTGCTCAGTTTGTACATCGCGTTAACGACTCCGCTACCTCTTCTCGCGGAGGCGACAGATGCGCCTGTTCCGAGTCGTTGGCTTTGGGTAGGAATTGCGATCGGATTTCTTATCCTCTTCGCTGCATTAAGTGAACGAGTGATTGTCGATTCAGAAGGAATTCAAGTTGCTTATCCAGGGTGGGTTCCAAAGTTTTTCCGCCGGGGTTGGCAGCTTGCCTGGGCAGATGTGAAGGCATTGAAACCGCGATCGACCGGTCAGGGCGGATTAGTCTACTATTTTCTCAGCCAATCGGGTGAAGGCTATCTTTTGCCAATGCGTATCGTTGGATTTGCGCGATTCGTCGATCGCGTTCAGGCAGAGACCGGAATCGATACGACTGATGTCAAACCCTTGTCACAACCGTGGATGTATTTGATCTTGTTAGGCTTCACCTTCTTCCTGTTGCTGATTGATGCTTGGACAATTTCGACCGCTTTCACGTTAGGCAAGATTTGATGCAATTACAAGTAGAGAACGTGAGTTTTTCTCATTTCAGGCTGAGCAAAAGAGGCAATACTCTGGAAGATCATGCCCTGCTGCGCAATATCTCGTTTGGCGTGAACCAGGGAGAACGAATTGCGATCGTCGGTGCGTCCGGCTCAGGTAAAACGACGTTGCTCAGACTGCTCAACCGATTAGCTGAACCAACTCAGGGGTCAATCCAGTTTGAAGGCAAAAGCTTTCAAGAAATCTCAGTCACAAAATTGCGCCAGCAAATTCTGTTTGTTGCACAAGAACCCAAATTATTTGGCATGACGGTTCGAGAAGCATTGAGCTATCCATTAAGTTTGCGAAATCTCAAAGATGTTGACCGATGCGTGGATGAATGTTTTGAGCGCATGAAGATTGCTCGGGATTGGTACGATCGCACAGAGCAAGAGCTTTCAACAGGAGAAAGACAGTGGATTGCGATCGCGAGAGGATTAATCTGTCAGCCTGCGATATTGTTACTTGATGAACCGACTGCAAATTTAGATGCAAATCGGAGCGAGTTACTGTTGCGGATTTTAGCGCAGGTGGATTGTACGGTTTTAGCCGTAACGCATCAGTTTGACTGGGCAGAGCAGTTTAGCCAGCGGGTTTTGCAGTTAGAGCGGGGGCAATTAGTCGCTGATACCAATCGAGCGGATTGGCAAACCATCAGAACAGCGATCGCGCAAATTGAAATCGAAGAAGCTGAAGAATGGGATTAAGCGTTTGACGTCTTGGATGCAAGATTCTTCCTCAAGACGTGCCATACGTATAACCCGACTGAACCTGAGGCTCTATACCAAAAATCCCCCACCCAAAGGTGAGGGATTTCTTTCATTTACCTACTGCATTCAGTTCGATTAGCCGAACTTACCTGCTGTAGAAGCAATCACGAAGGCTGCATACGTCAGCACATAACCTGCCGTGAAGTGAACCAGACCGACCAACCGAGCTTGAACGATCGAGAGAGCAACCGGTTTGTCTTTCCAGCGAATCAAGTTCGCGAGCGGAGTGCGCTCATGCGCCCAAACCAGAGTTTCGATCAATTCTTGCCAGTAGCCTCTCCAGGAGATCAAGAACATGAAGCCGGTTGCCCAGACCAAGTGTCCCAAGAGGAACATCCAAGCCCAAACCGCCAAGTTATTCATGCCATACGGGTTGTAACCGTTGATCAATGGAGCAGAATATTGCCACAGGTAGTCACGCAGCCAACCCATCAAGTAGGTCGAACTTTCGTTGAACTGAGCCACGTTACCCGACCAGATCGCTAAATGCTTCCAGTGCCAGTAGAACGTTACCCAACCGATGGTATTCAACATCCAGAACATTGCCAGATAGAAGGAGTCCCATGCAGAGATATCGCAGGTACCGCCACGACCCGGACCATCGCAAGGGAATGCGTAGCCAAAGTCTTTCTTATCCGGCATCAGCTTCGATCCACGAGCATCCAACGCACCCTTGACCAAGATCAAAGTGGTGGTGTGCAGACCGAGCGCGATCGCGTGGTGAACCAAGAAGTCACCAGGACCAATCGTCAAGAACAGTGAGTTAACACCACTGTTAATCGCATCTAACCAACCCGGCAACCAAACGTTACCGTGGTTCGGCCAAGCCGTTGTTGCGATGCTGTCAGGGTTCGACAGTAGAGCATTGAAGCCATACAGTGCCTTACCGTGAGTCGACTGAATCCATTGAGCAAACACAGGCTCAATCAAGATTTGCTTTTCAGGAGTACCAAACGCAACGACAACATCGTTGTGAACGTACAGCCCGAGAGTATGGAAGCCCAAGAACAGCGACACCCAGCTCAGGTGAGAGATAATCGCTTCCTTGTGACCCAAGATACGTGCAAGCACGTTGTTCTTGTTTTGGTCTGGATCGTAATCACGAACCCAGAAGATTGCGCCGTGTGCAAATGCGCCCACCATCAAGAAGCCAGCAATGTATTGGTGATGAGTATACAGAGCAGCTTGAGTCGTGAAGTCCTTCGCAATGAAGGCATAGGGCGGCATCGAGTACATGTGCTGCGCAACCAAGGACGTCACCGTTCCCAACGCAGCCAAAGCAAGACCAAGTTGGAAGTGCAAGGAGTTGTTGACAGTGTCATACAGTCCAGTGTGACCGTCACCCAAACCACCAGCCGGCGGTTTGTGAGCATTGAGGATGTCCTTGATGCTGTGACCAATCCCGAAGTTGGTGCGGTACATGTGACCTGCCACGATGAAGATCACCGCGATCGCTAAGTGGTGGTGAGCCATATCGGTCAGCCACAGCGATTCTGTTTGCGGGTGGAATCCACCGAGGAACGTCAAGATCGCAGAGCCAGAACCTTGAGCCGTACCAAAGATATGCTCAGCCGTATCTGGATTTTCTGCATACACACCCCAATTTCCAGTAAAGAAAGGTGCAAGACCTGCAGGGTGCGGCATGGTGGACAAGAAGTTGTCCCAACCCACATGCTGTCCGCGAGATTCAGGGATAGCAACGTGGATCAAGTGACCTGCCCAAGCCAAAGAGCTAACACCGAACAAACCAGACAAGTGGTGATTCAAACGCGATTCAGCGTTCTTAAACCAAGCCAAGCTCGGACGGAATTTAGGCTGAAGGTGTAACCAACCTGCGAACAGGAGGACAGCAGACAAGATCAACAAGAAGATCGAACCTTGGTACAGATCACCATTGGTTCTCATGCCGATCGTGTACCACCAGTGGTAAACACCTGAGTAGGAAATATCGACAGGATAGTTCGCACCACCTTGGGTAAACGCATCTACCGCAGGCTTACCGAACTGAGGATCCCAAATCGCATGAGCGATCGGGCGAATGTTGAGCGGATCTTTGATCCATTGCTCAAAGTTGCCTTGCCAAGCAACGTGGAATAGGCTACCAGATGCCCACAAGAAGATGATTGCCAAGTGACCGAAGTGAGTCGCGAAAAGCTTTTGATAGAGCTTCTCTTCCGTCATTCCGTCGTGGCTTTCAAAGTCGTGAGCGGTGGCAATCCCATACCAAATCCGACGAGTAGTAGGATCTTGGGCAAGGTCTTGACTAAATTTGGGGAACTTAGTTGCCATAGCTGTTTGTTAATCCTCGCTCATCCGATTGACAATGATCGAGCTAGGAAGAATGCCCACGTTGTGGCAATCCCGCCTAATAGGTAGTGAGCAACGCCCACAGCCCGTCCTTGAATAATGCTCAACGCACGAGGCTGAATTGCAGGTGCAACTTTGAGCTTGTTGTGTGCCCAAACGATCGATTCGATCAGTTCTTGCCAGTAACCGCGTCCGCTAAACAGGAACATCAAGCTGAATGCCCAAACAAAGTGAGCGCCCAAGAACATGAGTCCATAAGCTGACAACGCAGATCCGTAAGATCCAATCACCTGAGCCGCTTGTGCCCACAGGAAGTCGCGCAACCAACCATTGATTGTGATCGCACTTTGAGCGAAGTTACCGCCCGTAATATGGTCTACCGTTCCATCTGCTCCAACCGTACCCCAAACATCAGACTGCATTTTCCAGCTGAAGTGGAAGATAACGATCGACAAGGAGTTGTACATCCAGAACAGACCGAGGAACACGTGATCCCATCCAGACACTTGGCAAGTACCGCCACGACCCGGACCATCGCACGGGAAGCGGAAACCAAGATTCGCTTTATCAGGAATCAAGCGTGAGCTACGCGCAAACAGCACACCCTTCAAGAGGATAAGAACTGTTACGTGAATCGTGAAAGCATGAATATGGTGAACCATGAAGTCCGCCGTACCCAACGCGATCGGCATCATGGCAACTTTGCCAGCGACAGCGACCGTTCCACCGCCAAATGCAAAGCTCGCAGGAGCCAGCGCATTCGGAGCAGTTGTGCCCGGTGCAAGCGTATGCAGGTTTTGTACCCACTGCGCAAACACAGGCTGCAATTGAATTGCGGTATCCGAGAACATATCTTGCGGACGACCCAAAGCACGCATCGTGTCGTTATGCACGTACAGACCGAAGCTGTGGAAGCCCAAGAAGATACAAACCCAGTTCAAGTGAGAAATGATGGCATCGCGATGGCGCAATACGCGATCGAGCAAGTTGTTTTGGTTCACAACTGGATCGTAGTCACGCACCATGAAGATCGCTCCGTGAGCGGCTCCACCGACGATAAAGAATCCACCCAACCACATGTGGTGAGTAAATAGCGACAACTGCGTTGCATAGTCAGTTGCCAAATACGGGTAAGGCGGCATTGCATACATGTGCTGAGCCACGATGATGCTCAAAGAACCAACCATTGCTAAGTTGATTGCCAGTTGAGCGTGCCAAGAAGTGGTCAGAACTTCGTATAAGCCTTTGTGACCTTCCCCAGTGAAAGGACCTTTATGTGCTTCCAGGATTTCCTTCATGCTGTGACCGATACCCCAGTTGGTGCGGTACATGTGTCCAGCGATGATGAACAACACAGCGATCGCCAAATGGTGATGTGCCGTGTCAGTCAGCCAGAGACCGCCCGTGACCGGGTTCAAACCACCTTTGAAGGTGAGGAAGTCAGAATATTCACCCCAGTTGAGGGTAAAGAAAGGAATAAGACCTTTTGCGAAGCTGGGATAGATATCCGCCATCAATTGGGTGTTCAAGATGAACTCATGAGGCAGAGGAATCTTATCCGCAGGTACGCCCCGATCGAGCAACTCGTTCACAGGTAGGGAGACGTGGATCTGGTGTCCCGCCCAACCCAACGAACCGAGTCCGAACAGACCGGCCAGGTGGTGATTCATCATGGACTCCGCATTCTGGAACCATTCCAGTTTGGGAGCGCGTTTGTGATAGTGGAACCAGCCTGCAAACAGCATCAAACCAGCCATGACGAGACCGCCGATTGCGGTGCAGTAAAGCTGAAATGTGTTCGTGAAGCCAGCACCCCGCCACATTTGGAATAAACCAGAGGTGATCTGAATTCCGTGGAAGCCGCCGCCGACATCCGCGTTAAGAATTTCTTGACCGAAGATGTCCCAAACCACTTGCGCGCTGGGTTTTACACCAGTCGGGTTTGCAAGCCATGCTTCATAATTTGAAAACTTAGCGCCGTGGAAGTACATTCCACTCAACCAAATGAACACAACGGCTAAATGACCGAAGTGCGCGCTAAAAATTTTACGAGAAACGTCTTCTAAGTCGCTTGTATGGCTATCGAAATCGTGAGCGTTAGCGTGAAGGTTCCAAATCCAAGTGGTGGTTTTGGGTCCCTTAGATAGGGTTCGATCGAAGTGTCCCGGCTGTCCCCATTTCTCGAAAGAAGTCGGGGTGGGATCTTTATCAACGACGACCCGCACCTTTGCCTCGCGCTCCGGTGGGCTAATTGTCATTGAGACTCTCCTCTCTCTAGACAAGGAACGAGGAATCCCGATCCGGCACTGGTTCTCAAACCCTTCTGTTAAGCAAACTCGCGACGGGATGACAAGGCATAAGACCTAGTTGCGGATTCCGCAGATGTCGCTGAGTAGCTTGGTCTGAGATTCCAGTTGGCTCCCAGGTATTGGGATCGCGCCTTCGTGGGTTCTCAATGGGTCATTATAGGGCTTTGATGAAAACGTTTCAGAAGCTTATTAACAATAATTCAAAGTTCGGATTTTCTTGACTCTGCTTGGATCTGAGGCATTAGCTGAAATCGAAAAGTCAAGAGGTTTGTGATTAACTTTACATTACTCAAGGATTGAGATTTTTGATTGATTCACTTAAGCATAATTGATAGTCTCTGAATCTTGTTGTTCATAAAAATTGTTGTACGTCCTGAGCTAGAAGCAGGATTGAGTCCGTGATCTCGACGTTTTCCGGCCGGAAGCGATGCTACAGCCTGGTTCAAGCTATGACAATCCTGCTAGGTTTCATAACCCAAGATTTTTCAACATGGAAGCTCAGGGAGATTTAGATAGCCCAATGAGCGTACGATCGCGTTCTTTAATCTTTCTTAACAGAGCAAATTAGTATCGCTCTGTAACAGCAAATTTCTCATTCTGTGAAAGATTGAAGCCGTATTGGGGGAAGTTCCTGTGGGATCTCACGAACTGACTGAGATGGCTTGCGCGAGAGCTTTTGGGGAAGATGAAGATTGTTGGAGAGTTCATGTGCAAATCACAATGAAGCGCTATCGATTTGCATCATGCAGAGAGACTAAAGCAATTCGCTGCAATCGCGTTTCCAATCCACCACGGACTGGAAACGCAAAGGTTGATCTCATTCAAACGGTTCTAACTCGCTGTCACTTGCTGAACCAGTTCCATGACTTCCGATCGACTGAGTTTTTCTGCCCCGTGCTGTATCGCTTCTAAAGTTGCATAAGCCAACGTTAGAATGACGCGGCAGAAATCCCGTGCCGGGCTGATTTCAGGCAGCGACTCGACATAAGCACTCGCAAGTTCAAGCTGGCGGCGGGAATAAGCTTGCATCTCATCATCTGTCCACCCCTTCGGGTAGAACGCTACACCACGAGTAAAATCCTCGCCGTGATTTCGCAAAATATTCACCGACTGTAACCCCCGACCGAACCCCACTGCTTGAATACGATCGGTCTTCGTTCCGTCATACCAAGCCCAAAGATCCGATAGCAACAATCCAACCGAAGCTGCCACGCTAAACGTATATTGATCAAGTTCCGTTTCAGTATGAATTGCCCAATTACAGTCTGCCCAATGCGCCATGCGGTCAGACATGGTAGAAATCGCTTCCCAAATTCGAGGAGCAATTTCCGCAGGCGCATAAGAGAGCCATTCATCCAGTCGCAGTGTGACTTCTTCAAGATGCTCAAGTTCTGAGGCAAAAATTGGACGGAAATCTTCAGACGTAAAACCGCGATCGCCCGCTTGCAACACCAAACTGATTTGCCGAAGCATTCGAGACTTGGCTGCATTCTCTAAATCGGGATGGTCTTCGATTTGGTCGATCGCTCTCATGCACAAATATGCCGACGCTACCGCTTCTTTGAGTCCGGTCGGCAGGCGACTAATGGGAATGAAAAATGTCCGACTCGTCTCCTTCAAAACATCCAAGGCGGTTTTTTGTAAGTTCATATGATTTCACTCCTCTCTCGAAACTTTTATAACAGGTTGCGTTCTCGAAAAACTGTTTATTCACATGTCACTCAATAATTTCTGCTTATTCGCAACCTTACAAGATGTTGGAACTCAGTGCGGTAGACTGCTGGGGAATTTTGGGAATCAGCATGAAATTGGAATTGAACATGAAATATTGGTTGATGAAATCAGAACCTGATGTCTATGGGATTACGGATCTCGAACGCGATCACATCACTCTCTGGGACGGTGTTCGCAATTACCAAGCGCGGAATTATTTAAAGTCAATGGAGGTCGGAGACCTTGCGTTCTTCTACCATTCCAATGCCAAGCCACCTGGCATCGTCGGCTTGATGCACATTGTGGAAGCTCGTGTCGTCGATCCCACTCAATTTGATCCAGACAGTGATTATTACGACGCAAAATCTTCACCAGATGCTCCCCGATGGCATACCGTTCGAGCAGAGTTTGTTAAGAAATTCCCAATGATTTCGTTGGAGATTTTACGACAAACATTTACACCCGAAGAATTAGCAGTCGTCCGGCAAGGCAATCGCCTCTCTGTATTGCCTGTAGAAAAAGAAATCAGCGATCGAATTTTCAACTTAATTTCAGAACAAATTTCCAACCGAACCAGAAGCCGTTAGGATAGAATTGTTAAGCTCTTATTACGATTCTTTTCAACCCTTACGGTCTATCTATGACTCTTCCCATTCGCAACGTTGCTATCATCGCTCACGTTGACCACGGTAAAACTACACTGGTCGATGCTCTTCTTAAGCAGGCGGGAACGTTCCGCGAGGGAGAAGAGATCCCGGACTGCGTAATGGACTCGAACGATCTAGAGCGCGAACGCGGCATCACGATTTTGTCTAAAAATACCGCTGTTCGATACAAAGATACTCTAATTAATATTGTCGATACACCTGGACACGCCGACTTCGGTGGTGAAGTTGAGCGAGTTTTAGGCATGGTAGATGGCTGTCTACTCATTGTGGACGCAAACGAAGGTCCAATGCCTCAGACTCGCTTTGTGTTGAAGAAGGCATTAGAGAAAGGACTGCGCCCGATCGTATTTGTGAATAAAATCGATCGTCCTCGTGCCAATCCAATGATTGCCGTTGATAAAGTTCTGGATCTGTTCATTGAACTGGGTGCAGACGATGACCAGTGCGAATTCCCTTATCTCTTTGGTTCTGGTCTTTCCGCGTTTGCGAAGAACACGCTGGAAGAAGAATCAGATGATATGCAGCCGCTCTTTGATGCAATTTTGCGTCACGTTCCGCCGCCAGTTGGCGATGCGTCAAAACCCCTTCAATTGCAAGTGACAACACTAGATTATTCAGATTATCTCGGTCGGATTGTGATCGGAAAAATTCACAACGGCACGATTAGGGTTGGGCAGCAAGCTGCGATCGTTACCGAAACTGGAGAAGTCGTCAAATCTAAAATCTCGAAGCTAATGGGCTTTGAAGGTCTAAAGCGGATTGAAATTAGTGAAGCAACGGCTGGAAACTTAGTTGCAGTGGCAGGGTTTGCAGGTGCAAACATCGGTGAAACAATTACTGATCCGAATGATCCTCAAGCATTGCCTCTGATTAAAGTCGATGAGCCGACATTGCAAATGACATTCTCTGTGAACGATTCGCCGTTCGCTGGGCAAGAAGGGACGTTTGTAACCTCACGGCAACTCCGCGATCGACTGTTCCGCGAACTCGAAACAAATGTGGCGTTGCGAATTGAAGAAACCGATTCACCAGACAAATTAGCCGTGTCTGGACGGGGTGAACTGCACCTTGGGATCTTAATCGAAACAATGCGTCGGGAAGGTTACGAGTTCCAAGTCTCTCAGCCACAAGTGATTTTCCGTGAAGTAAACGGGCAACCTTGCGAACCCTTTGAAACTCTAGTCTTAGATGTTCCCGAAGAAGCAGTCGGAGGCTGTATCGAACGTCTCGGACAGCGCAAAGGCGAAATGCAAGATATGCAGGTTGGAACCAATGGACGCACGAATTTGGAATTTGTGATTCCAGCTCGCGGTTTGATTGGATTCCGGGGTGAATTCATGCGTCTGACTCGTGGGGAAGGCATCATGAACCACAGCTTCTTGGAATATCGCAAGATGAGTGGGGACATTGAAGCCCGTCGGAATGGGGTGCTGATTTCATTTGAAGAAGGAACCGCGACATTCTATGCCATGCAGAACGCTGAAGATCGTGGAGTCTTCTTTATCAAGCCTGGAACGAAAGTCTACAAAGGCATGATTCTGGGTGAGCACAATCGCCCACAAGATCTCGAACTCAACGTCTGCAAAGCGAAGCAGCTAACAAACCACCGTGCATCAGGTGGTGAAGAACTGGTTCAATTGAAAGAGCCAGTTGATATGAGTTTGGAACGGGCACTTGAGTATATCGGCCCTGACGAACTGCTAGAAGTCACCCCCGAATCGATTCGATTACGGAAAGTGGCAAAAGCGAAGAGATTAGCGAAGAAATAGGTTGAGCAGCGGGAGGTTAATCACTTCCCGCTTTTTATTTGGAGAGCGATCGCACTCTTCTCAGTCGATTCGTTAGAATCAACCCTCCCATGCGTATCAGATCCCTACGACAGTACTCAAGCCCAGCATTCGACCCGCAAATTCAGACTTCGACGGATTGAGCGCCGTTGAGCCTGAACTTTTGGTGCGAATTTCATGAACTTCTTCTTAACTTGGAGTGAATCCAGTTAAGAACTGAATAGACTTTTCTTTATGAAGATTTAGTAAAGAACTGATGGTGTTCCTGATCACAACTCTCTTGATAAGCAGCCTGAAACGTTGATTTCGCTGATAATTTGAAATTTCAAGCAGTTTGGAATCTGAATTGTACTAGGCTATACTGTTACGGAATGTTGTAATTTTGCCATCAAGGCGAAGTTGCAATGTTTTCAATCTGATGGTGTGAATACGGAAGTGACCATGTCTAATAATTTGTGGAAATCGCTGCTGGTTAATCCAGTGCTTTTGAGTGCGACCCTGACTGTCTCCGCGACGATCGGCATTGCGACCGCCGCTAATGCATCTGAAATTAAAGCTGATACGACCGCTCCGAGTGCTTCGCTTGACCAATTGAATGCATATAGCAACGAAGGAGTTGTATCGGCGAATGACGCTGGTCAAGTCACTTCAGTCTCACAATTGTCGGATGTCAGACCCACCGACTGGGCATTCCAAGCGCTGCAATCCTTGGTTGAGCGCTATGGTTGTATCGCAGGTTATCCCGATCGTACCTACCGTGGGAACCGAGCGCTGACTCGTTACGAATTCGCCGCTGGTTTGAATGCTTGTCTCGATCGCGTCAACGAATTGATCGCAGCATCCACGGCTGACCTCGTTAAGAAAGAAGATTTGGCAACCCTGCAAACACTGCAAGAACAATTTGCAGCAGAACTCGCAACTTTACGCGGTCGTGTGGATTCACTGGAAGCTCGAACCACCACTTTAGAGAAGCAGCAATTCTCCACCACTACCAAACTGCAAGGGGAAGCAATTTTCTCAATTTCTGGCGCACAAGGCGACAGCAAAGCAGTTAGCTCCTTGTTGGAGAGAAGAGCAGCAGAAACGGGCGCAGCCGTTGCAAGACCTGACGTTGACGACAATACCACCTTCAGCAACCGAGTTCGTTTGAGCTTGAGAACGAGCTTCACCGGACAAGACACATTGTTGACCCGGATTCAAGCACGAAACATCACCGACTTCGCGGGTGCAGCAGGCACAAACATGGCTGACCTCTCCTATGAAGGCGGTCGGACGGCAGACAACTCGGCATTCGTCGATAAATTGTTCTATCGTTTCCCGATCGGGCAAGGTGGAGCCGTTACCATTGATGCGATCAACGGTGAGTTCTACAACAACGTCAACAACTTCAACCCACTGCTAGCAAGTGATAGCCAAGGCTCGATCTCGCGCTTTGGTCGTTTCAACCCAATCTACCGTCAAGGTGCAAGTGGTTCAGGAAGCGGTGCGGGTGTAACTCTAAACTATCCATTGAGCCAAGCATTCACGGTATCGCTCGGCTATTTGGCTGATAATGGCAACGACCCGACCGACAAGAATGGCTTGTTCAATGGCTCAAATGCAGCATTGGCTCAGCTTGCTTTCAAACCCTCTTCAAATATTGACTTGGGTTTCACTTATGTCCGCTCTTATGACCGTTTGACAGGTGCGAGTGTTTCCAGTGGAACAGGCAGCGCTTTGTCGAACAACCCATTCGGTAATTTCATTAATGCAGGTGGAGTTCGGGGTTCGGCAGTTTCAGCAGACCACTTTGGTGTTCAAGGGTCATTCAAAGTGACGCCGGGTCTCGTCTTATCAGGTTGGGGCGGTTTGACCAAAGCCCATGCTGAAAACAGAGCAACCAACGCAGATGCAACAATTCTGAACTGGGCTGTGGGTCTTGCATTCCCTGACTTGGGTGGAAAGGGCAACATGGCGGGTCTGATCTTCGGGATGCCGCCGAAAGTGACCGATAGTGATTTGGTCGTGAACGGTATTCGTCAGGAAGACGAGGATACTTCGTTCCACTTGGAAGGTCTTTACCGTCTGCGATTGAACGACAAGATCTCGATCACGCCGGGCATCATTGTATTGTTCAATCCTGAGCACAACAATGCAAACGATACGGTTTATGTCGGGACAATTCGGACGACTTTCTCGTTCTAGTCTAAATTGATGCCTTGCTAAAACTTGAAAGCCTCGCGATTTGCGAGGCTTTTTTTATATCAAAAAATTGGAAACCTACAAAACCCTAGTGGATAACCGGAGTATACTAGGAGAAAGAGCCTTCAACTCGATCTGAAATCATCTGTTTACCTGAGTGTGCCCGTGGAGATTTCCTGTAAAAGCGAATATGCCCTGCTTGCGCTGATTGAACTCGCGATCGCTTACGAGAGCAAAGAGCCGCTCCAAATTCGGCAAATTTCTGTTCAACAAAATATTCCCGATCGCTATTTAGAGCAACTGTTGGCGATGTTGCGGCGGGGTGGGATTGTGCGATCGCAGCGGGGTGCGAAAGGGGGTTATCTGTTAGCAAGAGAGCCGTGGAAAATTACGCTGTTTGAGATCTTGGCATGTTTAGAAGGATTTGATACGCAGCCGATCGATCAAGAGACGGCGCTAAAATCTGGTAAAACGCTCGAAGGAGCAGTCATTTGTGAAATTTGGCACGAAGCTCAAGAAGCCGCAAATGCTGTCTTTCAGAAATATACGCTGAAAGATTTGTGTGAACGGCGAGATGCGCGTCGTCAATTGGACTTCATGTATTACATTTAATTTTTGCCCCGACGTAAGAGATTGCGTCATTTACCCATATTTTTCTCTATGCGGATTGCTCAGAATGTTACAGCTTTGATTGGACATACTCCTCTTGTCCAACTGAATCGCATTCCTCAAGCCGAAGGATGTGTCGCGCGAATCGTTGCCAAGCTCGAAGGCATGAATCCTTCGGCTTCAGTCAAAGATCGGATCGGAATTAATATGATTTTGGCGGCGGAACGAGAAGGATTGATTTCGCCAGGCAAAACAGTTTTAGTCGAGCCGACTTCGGGAAATACAGGAATTGCGTTGGCGATGGCTGCGGCTGCAAAAGGCTACCGACTAATTTTGACGATGCCGGAAACGATGAGTTCGGAGCGGCGAGCCATGTTGAGAGCCTATGGTGCGGAGTTAGAGTTGACTCCGGGAATCGAAGGGATGGCAGGTTGTATCCAACGCGCGCAGCAGATTGTCGATACGACGCCTCATGCTTATATGTTGCAGCAGTTTCGCAACCCTGCGAATCCTCAAATCCACCGTGAGACGACGGCTTCGGAGATTTGGGAAGACACAGAAGGCGAGGTTGATTTTGTTGTAGCGGGAATTGGAACAGGCGGAACGATTACGGGAGTTGCTGAGGTGATTAAGCAACGCAAGCCAAGTTTTAAAGCGATCGCAGTTGAACCTTCTAATAGTCCTGTACTCTCCGGTGGTCGTCCAGGGCCGCATAAAATTCAAGGGATTGGGGCAGGGTTTATTCCACCTGTACTGAATGTGAATCTGATTGATGAAGTGATTTCAGTTTCAGATGAAGATGCGATCGCGTATAGTCGGCGGTTGGCAAGAGAAGAAGGATTACTGTCAGGAATTTCCAGTGGAGCCGCTTTAAAAGCCGCAATCGAGATCGGGAAGCGCCCGGAGAATGATGGCAAGCTGATCGTGATGATTCAGCCGAGTTTTGGAGAGCGATATTTAAGTACAGCGCTATTCCAAGATCCAGAGTTGACGATGCCGTCCATGTTGAATGGATAAGGGTTTTCGGCTCGACCCAATCGTAGCCGATGCAAGAGATTTACCAATGGTCGCAACATGCATAGAAACGTAATTGATTGCGTTCTACACATGTTGCGACTATCTACTTTGCTGGAAGGAAATATCTTGTACTACTAGCGATCAGAAGAGATGCGATCGTATCTCTTGTTAAGCTGGATTAGTACTGCTATTCTGTTGCAGTTGCAGCGCTTCGGCGTTTGGGGCATTTTGGCAATCCTGTTCTCTCTTCTCAAAGTCATGTCTACGTCTTTATCGATTTCGCTCGATTCGCCTTCGTTAGAAGAGGCGCTAAAACATTACTTTGGGTATGACAGTTTTCGTCCGGGTCAGCGCGAGATCATTGAACATGTTTTGGCAAATCGAGATCAGTTGGTGATTATGCCAACAGGCGGCGGGAAGTCGATTTGTTTTCAACTGCCAGCCTTGCTCAAACCAGGATTGATGATTGTTGTTTCGCCGCTGATTGCATTGATGCAGGATCAAGTTGAACTCTTACGAGACAATGGGATTTCAGCAACATTTCTGAATAGTAGTTTGTCAGCAGAGGAGCGGCGATCGAGAGGTCGAGCGGTGATGGAAGGCAGAATTAAACTGCTGTATGTTGCACCGGAGCGGTTGCTGAGTGAGGATTTTCTTCAAGGAGTCATGCCGCACATCGTTGAGCGAGTGGGGATTTCAGCCTTTGCGATCGATGAAGCGCACTGTGTTTCAGAGTGGGGGCATGACTTTCGACCGGAGTATCGGCAACTGAGTACGTTGCGATCGCGCTATCCGAACATTCCCATCATTGCTTTAACTGCGACTGCAACGCATCGAGTCCGAGATGACATTGTGCAGCAGTTGAACTTACATCAGCCGCGAGTGAATGTTTCGAGCTTTAATCGTAGTAACTTGTACTATGAAGTTCGCCCAAAGACGAAAACGGCTTATGCCGAGGTTGTTCAGCAGATCAAAGAAACGCCCGGAGCCGGAATTATTTATTGTTTAAGTCGGAAACGAGTCGAAGAGATTGCAGCTCGGTTAAAGCAAGATGGCATTGCAGCACTGCCTTATCATGCTGGACTCAATGCGGAAACGCGCCAAGATAATCAAACTCGTTTCATTCGAGATGATGTGAGAGTGATGGTCGCGACGATCGCATTTGGGATGGGCATTAATAAGCCGGATGTGCGATTTGTAATTCACTACGACATTCCCAAAAACATTGAAGGTTACTATCAAGAATCAGGGCGAGCTGGACGGGATGGAGAACCTTCGACTTGCACCTTGTTTTATAGCTATGCCGATGTAAAAACGATTGAATACATCATTTCCCAGAAAGTAGACCCCAACACAGGTGAAGCTCTCGAAGATGAACAACGCATTGCGACTCAACAATTACGGCGCGTCATTAACTATGCAGAAGCAACCGACTGTCGCCGAACGATTCAGCTTTCTTACTTTGGTGAAGCCTTTGCAGGTCAGTGCGATAACTGTGATAACTGTAAGTTCCCGAAACCTGTTGAAGATTGGACAGTTGAAGCGCAGAAATTCCTTTCTTGTATCGCGCGATTTGCTCAACGAGGGCGCACGTTTGGCATGGTACATACGATTGATGTGCTGCGCGGTTCTAAAAGTAAGCGGGTTCTTGAGAATAAGCACGATACACTCAGCACTTACGGGATTGGGAAAGATATCAGTGCTGATGATTGGAAGATGTTAGGTCGATCGCTGATTCATCAACGTCTAGTAGACGAATCAACGGATGGTTACTCTGTGCTAAAACTCAATGATTTAAGTTGGGAAGTGTTGCGATCAGAGAGAAAGGTTCACATCGCGATCGATAAAGCTAAACCTGCGCTGACGATTGCTCAAACTGTTGCAGTTGATACGCCTGAATCCGAAGAACTCTTTGAGCGCTTGCAAAAACTCCGCAAACGTCTAGCAGACGAACAATCTGTGCCGCCGTATGTGGTTTTCTCGAATGCAAGTTTGCGGCTCATGGCACAGCAACAACCGCAGACGCGCCAGCATTTTCTCAATATTTCTGGGGTGGGAACGCGCAAGCTGGCACAGTATGGAGATGTCTTTTTAGCAGAGATTCGAGAGTTTCGAGTAGATAATGGGTTGCCGATCGAGATCGAGCCGACTTCAGAAGCCAAGATTACAAAATTAGAGAACCATGTGACAAAGCTCGATTCTGCTCCAGTTCCGCCTGCTGCGAATGAAGCAACTTATACGCAGCTTTATACGCTGGAACTCTTCCAGCAGGGCATGAAGCCTTCAGAGATTGCAGAGGAGCGCAAAATTCGTTTAAGCACGGTGATGACGCATTTGGCAGATTTGATTGAGATGAACTATCCGGTGGATCTCGATCGCTTAGTTGCGCGCGATCGCCAAGCAAAAATTCTCGAAGCGATTCAGCAAGCGGATGATTTCTCGCTGTCTAAACTGCGCGATCGCTTAGGCGATACTTACGGCTGGGATGAAATTCGGTTAATGCGATCGTGGTGGAATATTCAGAATCACTAAAGTTCTTTGAATTCGTAGAGGACAATTCCTGTTTCTGGATCATTGCCGATTTCAAGATAACCACTGTTTAGCATTTCTTTCAGTAAAGTTTCAACCTGCTGAAAACTTAGCCCGGTTGCCATTACGCCTTGAGTCACAGAGAGCCTACCATCTCTGGATTCTGCTGCTTTTAAAAGCTCGATCGTCGCTTGCTGCCGAGACATCGATTCCATCGAATCAAACAGCTTTGGCGATCGCATCGCTGCAAACTTGGAAGATTGCAATGTGATCTGCTCGATTTTCAGTGCGATCGGGTTTTGCTCTAATAGCGGTCTGTACTGTTCTCCAAGCCGAGCATTGTGAACTTCGACCATTTTGGGAATGAGAAGCAGATCAAATAACTGCCCAAAGCCGAACAGCCCAAATGTGCCAAGCCAAAGAAATCCTGTTGCAGTCTGACCATTGTAAAGGCGGTGCAGTCCAGAGAGACCCACTAATCCGCCTAACCATAGAACATAGGCTGTTCCGACTTTGTTCATAGCGTCGATCGCACTTCACTGCCGCTATGATAGCGAGAATTTCAGGTCTATTCGAGGTTACATTGAGAGTTAACTGGAATTTTCAACGCGGATGAAATGCGGAATGGCGAGGTTGAGCGTTTTACCAGAAAGCATTGATGATCGTCAGTATTTCACAAATGAACTTGATCGGGAATTAGGCTGCGATCGCGGTTCAGATCGATTTCATCGGCGACTTTACAAAGCGGTGAGTTACGGAAAAAATCGACGAGCGAAGCATTAGATTTCTGAGGAGCTAAGCTCTGGCTGAGACGTTGAATGAGACGAAGTTTTTCAGCAGGCTCAAGGTTGAGAAGTTGCTGTTCTAGTTCTTGAATGGTCATCAGCCATAGTTTGAACTCGGTTCTCTTAATTTTAAGGTGAGGCAGCACGATCGCGGATTAGGCGATCGTTTGAAGTTCAGTGAAATACCATTTGGGTTCTGCGTTTTCGGTATAGCGGGTGAGGATTCCGAATCGCACTTAATCTAAACCGAATCATCATGCCAAAATAATCGTAGAGACAATTTCCAATACTTCGGACAGTTTTAATTAGAGGCTCGACAAGAAAGCTATTCGTCCTTTAAGGCGATTTCCGTTAATGAATTTACCCGTTAAGCGGTCGAATTAAGACATCCCATTTCGGGAAATCTGGATTGCGTTCTAATCTGCGATCAACCTCACGCATCGCTGAGTTCGGAATGCAAATCCTTTATGCTTAAGGCTTTCCGTTGTCCACGGCATTTAATTTGATACAACGGAATTCAATTTGATACTCGATATCTCGACCCGATTCTGTAGCGTTCTAATGTGCTTATTATCCGCATTGCAGAATCGTCCATGTCTTACTAAACTGTCTCTCTTTAAGGTCAAATTTACGAATCCAGAAAAATATTAAGCCAACATCCCCCCACATTGCACCGATGTCATCATCCGAGTCAATTTGCAAGAGAAGCCGCCATTCAGAAGCATCAATCTTTAGAACCTTCGCTCTGGGGTCTTGATAACCGCTAGAATTGCCGCAATATAATCCATGAAAGACTAATTGGCACTCTATTTGCATATCCCCCTGAAGATTATTCGAGTGCCCCAAAAGCTGATGTAAGGGTTCATCCTGAACACATTCTTGCTTAAGATCATTGAGCAAATTGAAATAGTTGTCAATTTCTTCTGGATTGAAGTCTTCCTGGTCAAAAATTGTGGATGCATAGTGACTTGGTAGCGATGGAATCACCTTGAAGCCGATATTGTACTCTTGAAGACATAACTCCTCAATGTTGCTTCCCAGCGGTAACTCATATCTACTGAGTGTCTCAGATGTAGCTGCAGGAATGTGAACAACCGCTGAACCTCCACGATGCTTCGGATCATATCCCCAAGGTTTCTCAACCATGTCGTAGAAGAAGTAGAGCATTCCACGATGGGGGAGAGCGCTACCAACATCATAATTGATCAAATCAGAGCAATTGATTTGGGCTAAGAAACCAAGAGGATGCCCCTGGCAATATGGATATTCAAAATCTTGAGGAACATCTGGCAAACCACCGATGCGAGAAGTACCAATACTACCAGTACCTCTATTTAACTTAGAAATGTGAATTGCAGGGACAAGTAGTTCCTCAATGCGTTTAGAGACTCTCTCTAAATTATGCTCAGCAATCAATCGTTTGATTTGTTCTTTCATCAATTGCATAGTCATAGCTTTAGTTTATCACTATATAACTATATAATAGTAGTTTGGACAGAATTGTGACAAGAAAGCTGCCCATCGCTTAGGGTGCACATAATCACAAATGCACCGGATGGATAGCTATGGAAGCCATTGTACAGAGCCTGCTAGCCGAAGTGGGTGATTTCGCAAACCGCAGACGAAATTCTTAGTGACTTCATTTACCACAATGTTGAATTTCATGACTTCCATGAAATTCACGATCGACCTTCCTGAAGCGCTGCCAACGCGCCTCAATGCTCAAGAGCAAAGCTTGTCTCAAGTTCTAGAAGTGGGACTTGATGAACTGATTGCTAGCCCACAGACTGGATTTACAGGTTTTGCAGAAGTTCTGGAATTTCTTGCGAATCTTTCGACTCCCAAAGAGATTCTTGCATTGCGCCCCTCAGAAACGCTACAAGCTCAAATCGATCAACTTTCTGAAAAACATAAAGCCGAATCGCTGACTCCTCAAGAAAAGCACCTCTGGCAACAATACGAATATCTAGAGCATGTCATCAGCATGGCGAAAGCAAAAGCCTATCTCAAATTGAATCCCCAATGAATGCCTTCCGAATAAAATTCGGGGCTATACAAACGAAGTCCGCCGTCGCGGACTGATTCGGAAAATGGCTGTTAGTGTGCGAAGGCACACTTTGTTCGTTTAGCCGCGAATTCCATTCGCTAGGAAACAATGATTCCCCAGGAGACATCATGACCGAATCATAATCAGACCCACGCATAAAAATCGATTTTGAAAACAGTCTAATTTTGACCTTACCCCTGGATGAGTTGAACTAGATCCGCTTCCGAAAGGATTGAGACTCCTAACGTTTGCGCCTTTTCCAGTTTCGAGCCTGCCTTCTCTCCAGCAACTAAGTAATCTGTCTTCTTACTCACAGAATCCGTTACTTTACCGCCTGCTTTCTGAATCAAGGCTTGTGCTTCATCCCGCTTCAGGGTCGGCAAAGTTCCAGTAATCACAAAGGTTTTTCCTGAAATTGCTGTCTCAACTTGAGCAACTGGTACAACTTCGCCTTTGAGTTGAATTTCAGCTTGGCGTAAGCGATCGATGAGTTCCTGGTTGCCATGATTCTGAAACCACTGCGAGACCGATTGGGCAATCTCAGATCCAAATCCTGGCACGGCTGAAATCTGCTCAGGTGTTGCTGCTGCTAATTCTTCAACACTTGGAAACGCCTGGGTTAGAGTTTGAGCATTCACACTGCCAACATGCCGAATGCCTAACCCGTACAACACTCGTGACCAGGGCTGAGATTTAGAATCTTGGATTGCTTTGACAATCTTCTCGGCGGATTTTTTGCCCATGCGCTCTAGCGTCAGAAGGTTCTCGATCGTTAAATCGTACAGTCCCGCAACAGAATTCACGAGATTTTGATCCACGAGTTGAGCCACTAATTTCTCGCCTACGCCGTTGATATCTAATGCGTCACGGCTTGCCCAGTGCGTTAATGCACCGCGTAAGATCGCAGGACAAGAAGCATTAATACATCGCGTTACCGCTTCATTTTCGGGTTTCACAACTGGTTCATGACACTCCGGACAATGCGTCGGCATTTCAAACAGTCGGGCATTCTCTGGACGCAACTCGGTCAGCACTCGCACAACTTCAGGAATAATCTCTCCTGCTTTGCGAACAATCACAGTATCGCCAATTCGACAATCGAGTTCAGCAATGCGATCGCGATTATGCAAAGTTGCTCGCGACACCGTTGTGCCTGCTAGTTGCACAGGTTTCAGTTCGGCAACAGGTGTAATTGCGCCTGTTCGTCCAACATTGACACTAATGTTTTCTAAAATCGTTGGAGCTTCTTCTGCCGGATATTTCAGCGCGATCGCCCAACGTGGAAATTTCTGGGTAAATCCAAGTCGAGTTTGCAGGGCAAACGAATTGAGTTTGATCACAACTCCATCTGTCATATAGCGGAGTTGAGTACGATCGACTGACCAGCGATCGCAATAGTCCTGAACAGCTTGTAAATCAGCACACTTTTCTCGTTCTGGATTGACTCGGAATCCCATTTCTCGTAAGAGTTCTAAAGCCTGCCATTGCGTTTCTAGTTCACCTAGAACATGCAGCGTGTAAGCAAAGAAATCGAGCCGACGCTGGGCGACGATTTTAGAATCAAGCTGGCGTAAGGTTCCGGCAGCCGCATTGCGGGGATTGGCGAAAAGTGATTCTCCGGCTTTTTCGCGATCGCGGTTAATCTGCTCGAACGAGTCGAGAGAAAGAAATGCCTCGCCTCGAACTTCGACCACAGGCGGCGGATTTTCTAAATTCAGGCGCAGCGGCACAGACCGAATCGCCCGCACATTCTGAGTAATTTCTTCTCCGGTCATTCCATCTCCACGGGTTGCACCCCGCACCAGCACCCCATTTTCATACGTCAGCGCCAAGGCATTGCCATCAATTTTCAGTTCGCAGACATACTCAAATTCAGTCACATCGGGCGCAACTTTCCGCCAACGCTGTTCCCAAGTCGCCAAGTCGGCATTTCCGAAGGCATTTTCTAAGCTGTAGAGTGGAATATTGTGCTTGACTGAAGTAAAGTGGCTAGCAGGACGTTCTCCGACTCGTTGCGTCGGACTGTCTGGGGTAATTAGTTCTGGGTAGTGCGACTCGATCGTTTGTAGTTCACGGTAAAGCTGATCGTAGACCGAATCTTCGATCGTCGGCGCATCTAGCACGTAATAGTCATAACTTGCCTGCTGTAACAAGCGTCTAAGTTCTTGGACACGCTGCTGAGTTTCCGGGGTCAACTGTGCGACTGAATCCATGCCTTTTCCTCTGCCAATCTCAATCAGAGCATAGTTTACTTGCTAAAATCACTCCTCTACCAGGAAAATGATGTCAAAAGCTTCAGTATTTTAGTACTATTTTCGTTGATTAAGCTCAAGCAAGCTGAAAATTTGAGGATGAAAAAATAAGACTGAGACAGGATTGACGCATGTACTCTGTCTCAGTACGATTACAGAAGGGTGATACCAGATTGAGCAAAGAACGTTGTTAAGGTCCCGATTCGTTCTGGAAAATGTGTATGAACCCCCCATCCGAAATTCCACGCGCCCCCAAACCTGAATCCGAAGAAACCCCTATTTCAGAAGCTGGTGGCATGTTTGATGCATTTGTGAGTTTAGAAGAGATTGCTCCTGACGTAACGTGGTCAGATGCGATCGCAGATCAGTGGGGAATCCCAAACACCCCTAATCAAGCAGCGCCCAAAGTTCTGGAGCAGTAAAGTCCTGAATCGCCAGCGTGGTTCCCATGTGTTTTAAATCCTTTGGGGTTTGAGTCGATGCGATACCAACGGTCAAAATTCCGGCAGCGATCGCAGATTGAATCCCTAGAGGTGAATCCTCAAACGCGATCGCTTGATCGGGTTCGAGTCCAAATTGTTTCAATGCATAAGTATAGGGTGCGGGATCAGGCTTGCCGATGCCGACTTCTTCCGCCAGAATGACGCGATCGAACACATCATCTAATTGCAAAGCCTTCAGCATAAACTGAGCATTCTTACGAGGTGCATTCGTCACCACTGCTTGCTGGATATGCCGCTGTTTTGCCCAGTCGATCAGATCTATCAAGCCGGGAGTGAGCAGTAATTGCTGCGCAAGCGCACGAAACCGGGCTTCTTTTTGTTCTGAAAGTGCTTCACCCTCAGCAGCACTTAACTGAGGTAAGAATTTTGCGATCAAGCGCGGGTTCGTACTACCGCTCATTTCCTGCTTATAGAAGGTTTCGGTGATCTCAATGCCGAATTCTTTGAGACAGTCCTGCCAGGCAATAAAATGAATCGGGTCAGTGTCTGCGATCGTTCCATCCAAGTCGTAGAGAATAGCCTTTAGCGATTGCACGATCGTACCTTCACAAAACTTCACGGCTAAGGATAGCGTGAATCGGCACAACTAGCCATCTATTCAGCGGATATTTTTTGGCTTAGCACTGAGCGATCGATCGCGTTGAAGGGACACCGAAAATTGGAGTGGCATCTAAGCCAGTAACTTGTTGAAATTCAGTTGGCGTAAACGAGATCGCGATCTGGTCCGCCTGCCAATGGTGCAATAACGCTTGAACTTGCTGAAAAAACTCAATTCCTCGGGTCATGGGAACTTTCACCCAGTTTTGCACCAGAATTTCGACCAGTGCCAGTTCGATCAAGGCAGGCGGATACAGTTGTAACAATTCGGTCAAACAGTCTTGGCACAGCTCAATGTTTTCGCTATCTAACTGATAGCTACTGATGATGTGTTTTACTCGCTGTTGTTGAATTTGTTCCTGAAGGCTCATCGGAAATGAAATTGCGCTACAAACAAGCTTAGCTTAAGTTGATCAATTCGATTCACTTTCAATGATTGGACAAATGGTTGCAGCAGAATTTGTGGCTTGCTGTGCGAGTAATTCTTCTAATTCCTGCTTGAGTATTTGGAGTTGCTGAATTTGGCGATCGATGTCACTCAATTTACCTTTGAGCGCCTGCTGAACCCGCTCACATGGCAGATCTCCTTGATCGTGTACTTCTAAAAACTCATGAATCTCCGATAGACTCATGCCCAAATGTTGCGCCCGCTTGATGAAATTTAGACGAGTGAATACATCCGCGCTAAATAATCGAAATCCGCCTTCTGTTCTGCCTACAGTTTTGAGTAAGCCTAGCTCCTCGTAGTAGCGGATTGTTTTAATCGGAATTCCGCTTTCTCTTGCAACTGTACCAATCAGTTTTGCGTCTTCTTGAACCAACATTAGTTCTCTCCTGTTTGAATTTCGCTTTGAGGCGAACCCTTGCGACGTTTAGGTTTGCTCGATAGGAACCACCACAGTTCTAGACTGATTAATCCTATCCCGCCTAAAGTGACGATCGCTTTATTCTCAAGTGGCTGTTCGATGCGATGGAACTGTCCAGTTTGAGCAGGCTGCATTTCCATGTTGTGAGGAGTTTGAGCCACTGCACGATTCATCAAAAGTAATCCTAAAATAGCAATGAGTGTGTTTTTCATCTTCCAAAGGGCTTGGGTTGAAAATTGCGAAGTCGGAGCGCGTTCGTAACAACAGAAACAGAGCTAAATGCCATCGCTGCTCCTGCAATAATTGGATTGAGTAACCAACCAAAGAACGGGTAAAGAATGCCAGCCGCGATCGGAATGCCTGCGACGTTATAGATAAACGCAAAGAACAGATTTTGCCGAATGTTGCGAATCGTGGCACGACTGAGTTGAATGGCAGTCACAATGCCTTGTAAGTCCCCAGAAATTAGAGTGATATCACTCGCCGCGATCGCAACATCGGTTCCGGTTCCGATCGCGATTCCCACATCTGCTTGTGCAAGAGCAGGCGCATCATTGATGCCATCACCCACCATCGCAACAATTTTGCCTTCAGATTGCAAAGTTTCAACAGTTGCAGCTTTTTCATCAGGGCGGACTTCTGCAAACACCCGCTGAATATTCACCTCGCGTGCAATCACATCAGCAGTCCGGCGATTGTCTCCCGTCAGCATGACGACTTCTAAGCCGAGCTTTTGTAAAGCACGAATTGCAGAAATCGACGAAGGTTTTACCGCATCTGCGATCCCCATAATTGCTTCAACTTGGCGATCGACCGCAATCCAGACAACCGTTTTGCCCAGTGATTCGAGTCGATCCCACTGCGATCGCAAAATGCTCGTCTCAATGCCTAATTCTGTCATCCAGCGATGTGTGCCAATCTGAATCAGTTGATCCGCGACATAACCTTGAACTCCACTTCCCGCGATCGCTTCAAAGTCTTGAGCGCTCGTGAGTTCGACAGTTTGAGCTTGTGCATAGTGCACGACTGCTTCTGCTAAGGGATGTTCTGAGTTTTGCTCGATCGCAGCAGCTAAACGGAGCAGATTTAATTCATTACGATTCGCAGTCCCTCGAACCGTAACAAAATCCGTGACCGTTGGTTTCCCTTGGGTAATTGTTCCAGTTTTGTCGAGAACGATTGTTTGTAGTTTATGCGCCAGTTCTAAACTCTCTGCTCCTTTGATTAAGATGCCATTCTCTGCACCTTTACCCGTACCGACCATAATCGAGGTCGGAGTTGCTAAACCTAATGCACAGGGACAGGCAATAATAAGCACGCCAACTGTCGGAATCAACGCCATCGTCACATTGCCCATGACGTTGTACCAGAGAATAAACGTTGCGATCGCAATGGCTATCACCACCGGAACGAACCATCCGGTCACTTGGTCTGCCAAGCGTTGAATCGGAGCTTTTGAGCCTTGTGCTTGCTGCACCAGTTTCACAATCTGAGCGAGAAAAGTATCTTTGCCCACTCGTGTTGCTCTGAAGATAAAGCGACCTGTTTTATTTAAAGTCGCTCCAATCACCTCATCGCCAACTTGTTTACTCACAGGCACACTTTCACCTGTAACCATCGATTCCTCGATCGTCGATCGACCTTCAATAATCTCCCCATCGACCGGAATCTTTTCACCAGGACGCACAATCACGAGATCTCCGACCGTCACTTCCGCGATCGGGACATCCATCTCCTGTCCTTGGCGAATCACGCGCGCTGTTCTTGCCTGCAACCCAATCAGTTTACGAATCGCCTCAGAAGTGCGTCCTTTAGCACGATGTTCTAACAACCGACCTAGTAAAAGCAGCGCAATAATCACACATGCCGCTTCAAAGTAAACGTCTGGAGCAAGCCCTTGAGCGATAAACCACTGTGGAAAAAACGTTGGAAATAGAGAATATAGGTAAGCAGAACCCGTCCCGATCGCAACTAAGGTATCCATCGTCGCAGTGTGTCGCTTCAGAGCTTTCCAGGCATGGATAAAAAAAGACGCACCACACCAAAACAGCACAGGCGTTGTCAATATCAACTGAGTCAGTGGATCATGCAACTCCATCGGAATCCAGGGAATCGGCAGTCCGAGCATGGCAGGAAGCGACCCGATCACCAACACAGCGCTGATGATGCAAGCGACCCAGACTTTGCGGCGCAACTTGCGATTTTGAACTTGTCGTTCTCGCTGGTCTGCATCCTCTTCATCCGCTAGCACATTCTCTTGCATCGGCTGAGCAGAATAACCTGCGTCATCAACAGCTTGCTGAATCTCAGCTAGATTGGTTTTGCGAGAATCGTAAGCGATCGTGGCTTGCTCTGCGCCAAAATTGACGCTGCACTCATTGACACCCTCGACTGAGCGAATCGCATCTTCAATATTCTTCGTGCAGGCGGCACAACTCATGCCTTGAAGTTTGAGCGTGGTGGTTTCCATAAGACAAATTAGGAAAAGAACTAAGCAACCGTGTAACCTGCATCCGTAATCGCTTGTTTTACAGCAGTTTCTGAAGCCTGTGTCTCGATTTGGACAAGTTTAGTTTTGGTATCAGCGGTCACGATCGCAGTTGGATCGATCGATTTGATCGCGCTGGTAATCGTATCGCTACAAGCAGAACACGCCATATTCGGAACCGTAAGTTGTAAGGACATGAATCAAACTCCTGAACTGAAATTTGGAATCTTTATATGATCATTCTGAAATCTCTAGTGGGCTGGAGAGTCAAGTTATTTTTTTAGATTCTGTCTGAAGCATGAGAAAGAAGGCTGCCATTCTGGAATTCAGAACAACAGCCTTCTTTTCAATTTGATGCACTACTTTCTAACCCTAGGGCTTTGCAGCCGTTTGACAAGCCGAATCTGTTTGTACAGGCGGCATCAATGCCACAATATGAGGGACTGGGCGGGGCGTATAGCTCATCATTGACTCCCCTTTGAATGCCAGCGCGGCACTGGCTCCCGAATCGAGCATTACGGCTTCTCGCAATCCTGCTTTTGCTAGCGCTTCACCGAGATTCACGGAGTTGACATAATCACCCGAAACTCCGACAACCGGACGATCAGCTTGATCAATTCCCCAGAACGCGCGATCGCGCTCTGCATCAAAGCCAAACAATCCTCTAAATGTCTCTGCCGACTGAGGTTTGCCATCTTTGACTAACCAAGCTCCTGCTACAAATGCATCTTTCACCCCAAGCAATTCTGCCTCGACTCCCTCACGCGTGTTGTGTTTCAACGGATCAAACGGGATATATCGAATCGTTTGATCGTTAATTAACACGAGCGGTCGCCCTTCTAACTTAGAGAGTGATCCTTGAGGAGCCGCAACGAATTCGCCAGTTGCAGAACTCATCACAGGTCCAATCATCTTATTAGAATCGAGAAATTCCAGCGAGAAAAAGCCCCCATCAACTGCCGCGATCGCAGGCGTTCCCTGCTTAATTTCTACAACCTGCGCCCGAGTTTTCGCATGAATCGTCGTCGGTTTTCCACCGGCTGCCAAAATCAAGGGCACTTTATTCACAGTGGTCTTAGTCAACTCCACAGGTGCGCTGAAATTCAGACCATTTTTGAAGAAAGTCATGGCAGGTCCGCCGTTGGCTTCGGCGATCACTTTCTCAGTTTGGGACTGTCCAATCCGTGAAATATTGAATAAGTTCTCAGACTCCGCTGCAAACAAGTTTGCCTCGTCGCTCATTGTCCAAGCCGCTTGATACCCCGCCGCGATCGCAGCTTGTTGAACTCGCTCGTCGTTCTTGCCTTCTGGATAGACAAAATATCGAATCGGAATTCCTAGCTTGGCTTCGAGCATCCGTTTCGATTCGGTCATCTCAAACGCTAACTTTGCATCATCCTTAATCTCGCGTAAATCCGCTGGATGATTGACACTGTGCGATGCGATCGTGATTAACGGATCAGCCGCCATCTCCTGAATCTGCGCCCAATTCATCCCCGGACGGCCTCTAGGCTTGTCAATTTTGGCAGGATAAATCGAAAACGCACCCGGATACCCGTACTTCTTCAATAAAGGATAGACATATTTATAATGTCCTAAGTAACCATCATCAAAGGTGAGAACGACTGGCTTAGCAGGCAAAGGAATCCCAGTTTTCAAATGTTCGACGAGTTGATCCAAGCTAATCGGAGTCAACCCATTTTGTTGAATCAATTTTAGATGTGCCTCAAACTCTTGAGGAGTCACATCAAAAAAGACTTCTTTCTCCGCTACGATGTCGTGATACATCAGGATCGGAACTTTCGCCAATCGCGCTCTTGGATTGATTTGCGGAAACGGTGCTTCTGCGAGTTTTGCTTGCCAATCTTTCGCAAATTCAGATGATTTGGCTCTGAATGTCGTTGGTTTGAAATCAGTGGGAATCGATGTGGATGCTTGATATCCCAATTGCGTCCCCTGGGCACAAACGGGAGCAATGGCGACACTCAAACTAGAGTTGAGTTGCGGCGGCTCGTTGGCTAAGAACGTGGGAGTTAGCGATGAAATCTGGGGAGCCACTTCAGTTGGCAGCCAGCGATTCCCTGAAGCAACGATCGCACCTGCCCCAACCAGAAGCGGTAAACTCCCAACGGCTAGAAATTGCCAGCCAGCTTTGGGAGCGATCTGTTTCGAGAAGCCCAACAAACGAGTCCAAGGGGATTTTTTCATGGTGAGGTCAGGGGAAGGTCACTTGAACTATATACTCGATTTGACTTGCATCCCTAAGTCATGCAAATTACACAACGAGAGGGATGCTTGTCAATCATTTCCCTGCTAGTCTCTCCCAATCCGGTGAAAAATCTCTGCCTTGAACAACTTGTATAGAATTCACTGAGACACGATCGCAAATATTTTCAGTACTCAAATATCTTCAGTACTCAAACGCTCTAGCGCGACACGAGCCGCTGCTGCCACATTCGGATTACCGTCTTTTTCCAAATATTTCAAAGCAGACAGACTCTTCTCGCTGGGCATATTTCCCAACGCCTCTGCCAATCGTTGACGAATCAACCAATCTTCAGATTGAGCGAAGCGCAAAATTGCGTTGACCGCATCGACGGCTTTAATCTCTCCCAAAGCCGCGATCGCAGCTTGCTGCACGACAATTTCTTCGCTGTCTAATGCCTCCATCAGCACTTGTTTCGCCCGTGCATCTTTCAAATTCCCCAAGGCAACGGCTGCACTAAATCTCACAAGCCAGTCGGTATCTTCATAAAACAGTCGCACCAATGGCTCAAAGGCTCTGATGTCTTCTAAATAGCCCAATGCTCCAGCCGCATCTGCGCGAATCCCGTAGTCCGATTCGGTTTCGAGAATATTGAGGAGGATCGGAAAACTTTCATCGGTTTGCTTAATTCCTAACGCAAACACAGCCATCGATCGAATTTGTAAACTCTGATCATTCAAGACTTTTTTAATCAAGGGCACAGCGTCCTCAGCCGGAATATCTCGCAGATTGGCAAGCGCTACCATGCGATCGCGGGTACTGTCACTGTCGAGTTGCTGAGCGATTTGGTTGAGGCTGAGACTCATATTTTTTACAAAACTTAAAAATTGCATTTTCATTGTGACAGAATTCCGAGTTCTGTGCCGCCTCTATGAAGGGAGGCTTCCCGAACAAATCTATAATGGGATTTGCTTTACGTTTTGGATTGCCACTATGCAGACTAGCGATCGACCCTCCCTTTCTTCGACGTTTTCGGTTGCCCGGATTGCTTCTGTCTCTCGTAAGACGGGTGAAACTGATGTGCAAGTGACCGTCAATCTCGATGGCACCGGAAAATGCGTTGCCAAAACAGGGATTCCGTTTCTCGATCATATGCTGCACCAAATCTCATCGCATGGATTGATTGATCTCGATGTGCAAGCAACGGGCGATATCGAAATCGATGATCACCATACAAATGAGGATGTCGGGATTACGTTGGGGATGGCGATCGCGAAAGCGTTAGGCGATCGGAAAGGCATTGTTCGGTTTGGGCATTTCGTTGCGCCTTTGGACGAAGCACTGATCCAAGTTGCACTTGATTTTTCAGGCCGTCCGCATTTGAGCTATGGCTTAGAGATTCCAACGCAACGGGTGGGAACCTATGATACGCAGCTTGTGCGAGAGTTTTTTGTGGCAGTAATCAATCATGCTCAAATGACGCTGCACCTTCGCCAACTTGATGGAATCAATTCGCATCACATTATTGAAGCGACGTTTAAGGCATTTGCGCGATCGCTGCGAATGGCAGTAGAAATCGATCCACGACGGGCACATGAAATTCCCAGTTCAAAGGGTGTGCTGTGATGCGAGGCTGGCAAGTAGGAGTGGGATTGGCGCTGGTGTTGGGATCGCCTATCGTCGAAATGCGATCGGTCAGCGCTCAAGAGAGCATCTGGAAACGATTCACATCCAAGAGTCATGGCTTTTCTATTGTCATGCCCGGTACACCGACTGAGCGCAAACAAAGTGGACTGACCCAATTTGAACTGATTCGAGATGCAGAATCGGTACGGTATGCCGTAGGAGTTCTCAATTTACCTGCTGCTCCCGGAGAGGACAAAAAGCTGCAAAACGAAGTCTATGAAGGGATTCGTCGAGGAGCAGCGCGTGGACAAGCCGAACTCTTATCATTTCGCACGATTAAACTGGGTGAGTTCCCAGGACGGGAAATGAACTTTAAGCTGCCAGATAATATGGTGGCAAAATGGCGGGTTTATCTCGTCGATCGTCGTGCTTACTTTATCAATGTCACCACGACACAGGAAAATCAGCAGCGAGGACTTGCAACGAGCATTAATGTCTTTCTCAATTCGTTTCAACTGATCGGAACCCCGCCAAAGCAGCCGAATTAGGATTTCAATCTCTCTTGCTCAGGATTGTTCTTTAGTAATCTTTGTCACTGTTCTTAAAGGTTCGCCGCATCGCCCATTGTAAAAAGCCTGGGAACAAGCGGCTTGAGAGCAGTGACATATTTGCAGAACCGACCATGACATCCGTTTTCCGATGTTTGACCGCTGTCCAAATCGCCTTTGCTACGTCTTCTGGCTTCTCAACCACAGGAACACTCAAAACCTGCTCTAACTGCTTACGGCGTGCGATCGCATCTTCCTCATCCTTGCCGCGAAAAATCGCTCGCTCCATCAGATCACTTTTGATCAGACTCGGATAAATGCCACAGACAGTAATCCCTTTCGGCGAAAGCTCAGACTGTAAACTCTGAGTCAGCCCAGTCACGGCAAATTTACTCGTCGAATAAGGCACAAGATAGGGAATAGGAACCTTCCCACTCACGGATGCAACATTCACAATCATGCCGCGACCTTGAGCCAGCATGTGCGGCAGTAGAGCTTGAATTGTGTGAATATACCCCCAAAGATTTGTATCAATCACTGTATGCCAATCTTCTAGTGAGAAACTATCGGCTGGACCTGAACTATACACACCCGCATTGTTGACGAGGACATCGATCGTGCCGTACTGCGCGATCGACTGATCAATGAGCTTCTGAACTTGTTCTGGATTGCGAGTATCAGTTGGAATCGCAGTAACGCTCTGACCAATCGCCTTGACTTCTTCAGCCGCTGCGTTTAAGCGATCGATATTTCGAGCAGCCATAATTACGCTGTAGCCATTTCGAGCAAACTGAAGGGCAGTTGCTTTACCAATGCCTTGAGATGCGCCAGTAATCAGAACAGTAGAAGCCATAAACCTTAAACATGAGAACTATTTTTAGTGTGATGGGAATGGGTACAAATACGTCCCACTTTTGTCAGATCTGAGGATTTTGCAATCAATATTACCGTCTTTACGACAGAGACAAGGTTCGCCCCATAGGGAGATAGCGTTATCCAAGGCAATTTATAAACTCGACTCAGAAATTGAGAAGCAGAAAGCGTTTTCGATCGCGTTCCTCAATCTCAATAATGAATGTTAAAGTTTGTAAAGATGGTTTTTCAACCTCGATCTTTCCTGGAGTTTTCTTGTGGTTTCCTTCCGTTCAGCGCCAACTCAATTGGGTCAAGATTCTAAAATTCAAATCGATCGAGGTGTATGGGTTGCACTCACGATTTTAGGAATTTGGGCAGTGAGCTTGTTCACACTGCTCAGTATTGATATTACACAATTATCAATCCCATTTAGAATTGCAGGGCTTTTACTACAAACATTTCTATACACTGGACTATTTATTACCGCACACGATGCGATGCATGGCGCTGTTTCGCCGAGTAATCGTAAACTCAACGACTTGATTGGCTCAATTGCATTGCGCGCCTATGCTTTATTTTCATTGAAATCAATGATCAAAACGCATTGGGAGCATCATGCACATCCAGCTTCTGATCTCGATCCAGACTTTCACAACGGCAAGAATAAAAGCCTTTTAGGATGGTATTCCTACTTCATGGTGCGCTATTGGAGTTGGACGCGAATTATCTCTTTGATTGCCATCTTTCACATTGTGCATCGACTCTTTCACGTTCCTGAAGCGAATTTAACTTGGTTTTGGGTCGTGCCTTCGATTCTCAGCTCCGTTCAATTGTTCTTCTTTGGGACATTTCTACCGCATCGTGAGCCAGCAGGCGGCTATCAAAACGAAAATCGTGCGACCAGTACTCGCTGGTCACCCTTCTGGTCATTTATTAGCTGCTACCACTTTGGCTATCATTTAGAACATCATGAACGCCCTGATCTCGCTTGGTGGCAACTTCCTGAATTACATCAACGCAAACTTCAAGAAGAAGGCTAAGCTTGAGAATGACGATTGCGGAATGATGTTATGGCAGATTGGGTCAAGCTTCTCAATGAGTATTCAAACAAGGATTTAGAACAGCGGAAGATTTGGTATTCTCCGGTTGTGGAAGCCTACGATCGCGGAAGACCGAGCTATCCTGAAATGCTCATTCAGCGATCGATTGAACTTGCCAATCTTGCCCCCGACTCGAAAATTCTTGAAGTGGGCTGTGGTTCGGGGACGGCAACGGTTGATTTTGCCAAGTTAGGCTATGCGATCGATGCGGTCGAACCCAATCCAGAATTCTGTCGAGTGGCTCAGCGAAATTTTGCCGAGTTTCCGCAGGTCAAGCTTTATCCTCAATCTTTTGAGGAGTGGCAAGTTCAGCCGGAAACCTATCAGATTGTGCTGGCTGCTAATGCGTGGCACTGGATTGCATCGGATATTAAGTATGTGAAAGCAGCAAAAACATTGCGGGCTGGAGGTTCTCTAGTGTTGCTTTGGAATATGTCGCTTGAACCGAACTATGAAATTTATCAAATCCTGAATGAAGTCTATCAGGCTCATGCACCTGCGATCGCACCTGCGTATGAAGGGCGAGATAAGCAAGTTGAAATCTTGAGCGGATTAGGGAAACTCGTGAGTGATTCCGGATTATTTGAGGCTCCCGTCACAGAATTGATGCCTTGCGAAAGAACCTATGAGGTTGATCGCTATCTCGATCTTTTGAGTAGCTATTCACCCTACGTTTCTTTAGATCCACAGGTCAAAGAAGCTTTATTGTCAGGATTGAGAACGACGATCGAGGAAAAACTAAACGGTGAAATTCTACTGTCTAACTTAGCAGCAGTTCAAGTTGCGCGGAAGATTGAGGGTTAGTACTTTCTCTCGCTTCGTTGATCACCCGCCCCGGAATGAATTCGGCGCTAACGGTACGAAGTCCGCTCTGGGACTAACAGCCCATAAAAACCCTTCTTCAGTGGGTTGAAACCCACTTCGCACAGTTAGCCCAAACTTCCAGTTCAGGGCGAGATACAAACGAGAGCAACGATCTTCCAATTCATTTCACCTTCCTACTTGTAGGCTCGGAAGCGTCCATGAGAAGAATAGGGTCACTCCAGCAATATTGAAAAGTAAAGTGAGTACTGCCCCAATGATGATGCCTTTAATTGTTGCGTAGCGTCGATCGAGCAGCAAAACAAAGATGACTGGAATCACATAAAACATCTGGGAAATCCCAATCCCAATCACCATAAAGGCAAGCGATGTATACCCATTCAGCAAGATAAACAGCGCTTGAGTGTCTGAGCGACTTGGCACGATCGTGATGAGAGCATAAATCAATAAGCCGATCGCAACTGCGATGACGAAGGCAATCCCATGCAATGCAATCAGTAACAGAATCCCTCTCAAGATTTTCTGCCATTCATTCGATCCACTCATATTGGTCTACCTAGACTAATCTCTACTCTCTGTCTCAATCCACACGAAACAACCCGCCTTAAGGCAAGCTGTCAACCACTGTAGCAAACTGTACCAAGCATCACCCTTCGGCAGCAGTCTTGATACAAGCTGCATCTAGAAGCATAAGTTGAGGTGTATTAAAAACCGAGCAATGAGTAAGCTTTGTGAGTGCCGGAATTTTTCCTTGCTGGAGATTCGTTAATGCGATCGTAAACTCAGGCTCGAAACTGCTCAACCAAGTCGAATTCGTGAGATACAAAGGCGTAAATGCGGGTTGATCCAGCAACCAAAGTTTAATCTGATATTTGTCGATCGTTTGTTTTGCGGCTCTAAGATCTGAACTATACTGCGCTTGCATCACGTCTAAAATACGTTGGCGAATTGGGCGATAGTATCCCAAATGAAACGGAAGCGAGTGTTCTTTACTAAATAAAACAGAGCGTTGAGCAAGAGTCGATATATTATTGGCTTCATCAGATAGGGTTGCGACTAAAGTATCTTTCGGCTGAGTTTTTAAGAATTGATAGAGGGATGGATCTTTTATCACCCGAACATTGATCCTGGGAAAATCCTGGGAAACTTGTGGATAAGTGAAGAATACGAGCATTGTCATGGTCATCAATGTCAGCCTCGTTCCTAAAGTTATCCAGCGGCGTTGTGCTACGAGAGTTTTGCAGCCTCGCAGTAGAGTATCCAGCAGAATCGTGAGTACAATTCCAGCCGCGATCGCTAAGACAATCCGGAACGTGTGAGTCGTATATCGCGTTGGGAAGAACAGTCTTAGTAACAATAAATGAGCCGCAGCAAATAAGCCTAAAGAAACCCAAATCATTTTCGGGAGAATTGCGATTCGGTGATTGATCTGCTGGACTAGCGGAAATCGTACCGGATATCGCATCAAAATCGGCAGCAACACACCAAGCCAAATCAAGGGTGGCATCAACGGTGGAATGATTCCACTATGTTCACCAATCAGCCAGAATGCCCAGGGATTCGGATTAAAAAAGGGATGTCTTCCACCAGGATGAAGTTCTGGCATTGTCCAAGCTTGATCACGCGTGATCACAGGAGCGAATTGGCTCGAAGCGAGTCCATATGGAAGCAGCGCGATCGCGGTAAAACCAACACAGATGCCAACAAATTTTAATTGATTGAAATTTAGTCTTCTTGTATTCCCATCCCAAAGCGTGCAGCATAAAAGCGCGATCGTGATAAACACTAAAGGCGGATAAATCAATGCTTGTAGAACTAGAACGATCAGAATACCAAGCCGCTGATGACGAAGTAGATAGTATAGAAAGGCTAGAAATAACGGCGTTACGAAAGCTCTAGGAGTAGCAGAACCTAAATCATCTCTAGACCATACGCTTTGATTGAGCAGTAGCGTTGTAATAAATCCGGTGATCGGAAACGGAAACAGCCTTAAGCAGAGTGCAAAGCTGTAAAAAGTTGTGATCAGTCCTAGACCGACAGGCAGAACTTTGCTGACCCAAAGCGGCTGTACTCCGAGGATTGCCATTCCATGATAGAAAGCAGCATATCCTGGCGGAGTAATCGATTTGAAATATTGTGCAATCAAATCATTGGGTAAAAGAGTGGGGTCGAGAAATCGCTGCATCCAGAACACATATTCTCTAGCATCGTCTTGCACCACATATTCAGCTTGAAATGCTTTCTGAAGTGCGAGACTACCATAGTAAAGAGCAAAGCCAAGACTTAACCCGAACCAAAGCCGGCTTGAAGTTCGATCGCTTGCTGTTGTTGGCTTAGCCATCAGAAATTGATGTGTTCTAGAGATTAGCGTTTTTATCACAACCTTGTTAGCCCTCGTCTAAGATCTCAACAATTCCGAGCTGTCCGTCAATCCGAACTTTTTGCCCATCTCGCAAAATTTCAGTGGCATGTTGCACATCCATGACGGCTGGAATTCGATATTCTCGTGCCACGATCGCGCCATGAGAGAGCCGTCCTCCGACTTCTGCAATCAGTCCTCCGACTCGTGCCAAAACAGGCATCCAGCCGGAATCTGTGTAAGGAACAACGAGAATGGTGTCGCGATCGACGGTGCCTAATCCATTGAGCGATCGCATGACTCGAATTGTTCCCGCCACCTGTCCCGCGCTTGCTCCGATGCCTTGCAGCCGATTAGAAGCTTGCCAAGTGGGAAGAGCAGGAGTTGGGGGATCGTCTCCGTAAACTAATTGCGGAATTGGAGAAAGTTGACGATCGTGATCAAACTGGGCGCGACGATGTTGAATAAGTTCTGAAAACTGTGAGGTTTTACCTTGCCGAATCTCCGCATACGTCAGAAAAAAGATATCGCCCGGCTGATGGAGAATGCCGGAAGCAAGCCACTGTTGTTCGATCGCAAGAAATCGCCAGCGGAGTTCAGCCAGGAATCGACTATAAATTTCGGTGACTTTGCCTTTCAAAGCAATGCGACGCTGCACGCCTTTATTCTTGATTCTTGGTGCAGTCGGTTTGGAAACCGGATTTAAGCAGAATTGCCGAAATAAATCTCGAATTGGTTCAGGTTGCTCTCGCCACGTCGGAATCGCAATGTCTGTCCCAACTTCACTGAGATAGCCGTAGCGATCGAGAATCTGATCAAACTGATGCAAAATCGCTTGCCCTTGAGCCGTTTTTTCAAGTTGAGTAAAGACATCTTCGGAGTTTTCTAACAGCGATCGAGCAGAGCTAGCAAGATTCGACAAGGCTCTCATCGCAGCAACTTCTGGCGTATCCTGATTATCGACCTCGTCATCTTGGACTCGAAACATTGCTTTTCTCAAAGCAGCACTTAAGGGAGCGAGGATGCTGTAGTAAGTTGCACGTTCTAGTAACTCAAGAATTTGCTGAATTTGCTCTGTTAGTTCCTCGATCGACAATTCAGACAGTTCTGCATACCTCGGCTCCAAAGCTGCTAGAAAGCGCGGCTCATCTCTCGCGAAATCCTGCTCTAATCTCATTTCTCGCTTGAGTAATCGCATGAGTCCAGGCGAATTTGCCATCGTCGATTTTAAAGGAGGACGACTAAACTTCGCGCCTCTAGTCAGAAATTCCAAGCTCTCAGCAGGCAGCCCCATGCGTCTAAAAATCTGCCCGAGTAATGTCGCATTAAAATAAGCATGAGAATAATGCAGCGTAGCCGTTTCCTCAAAGTTCAGACCTTGAGCGCGTGTTCCCAGTACGATCGTAAAGATCTTTCCCCAAACTCCACAAGTCAACGGTCGATTAATTGACCAAGTTAGCGGTCGAATCGCTCCTGGAATCACTTCTGCGGCAATCTTTCTCGTCCAAATTGGAGCTAATGTTGTAATCGATCGAGCTTGTAGTAACCAGAGCTTTTCTCCGTCATAGCTCCACTCGATATCTTGCGGCACGCCATGAAAATATTCTTCTAAATGTCGAGCTAAGTAAGCAACTTGCTGAATCAATCTGTTCGGAACTGTCCCTTGTCCCGACACTTCTAGCATCTGCTCTTTTGGTAAAGCCCAATCTTGACCCACTTCGCGAACATTCACAATGTAGCTCTCTGGAGTCACCTGTCCTGACACAACTTGATCAGCATTTCCAGGCAAAGCTTCAATCAAAACTGCATCGCCTTGCCTCGAAATCGGATCGCGACTAAACGCTACTCCCGAAAACACACCTCGAATCTGATTCTGAACGAGCACAATCATCGAAGCATCTGGAATGGCGCGATCGCGTCGATACTGAACTGCTGATTCTTGCTCATACGAGTCTAAACAGCGCATAATCGCAGGCAACAGTAACTCTCGATGGGTCACATTTGCAATCGATTCGTACTGCCCCGCTGCCGACGCTGATTCTGAATCTTCTCCGATCGCAGAGGATCGAACAATCAAGGGCTGCTCTCGACTCGGCCGCATCGCCTGAATCAACGGCTGCGGATCATCTCCTGGCAAAAGCACCCAACCCTCCGGCACAGGATAACCCGATCGCTTTAACTCGGAGAGCGTTGCTGCCTTTTGTCCAACTTTGTCTGCTTTTAACGCTTGATCGAGCGAAATCAGCGATCGATCTTCGCGAAGAAATTGAAACATTGCTTTTGATCCTCTCTGTGCCGTATCAGATCTGAGATCCAAATCATCTGGAATCTGGTTATAGATCCACCACAAAAACGCTGCCAGTCCCACTGACCCCACAATCAGCGGTGTTTCCTGTGGATGTCTCAATGCGGTAATCAGCGGAAACAAAATCAAAACCCCAAATTTTCCCGCTTGCCGCTCCCGCAAAATCGTAAATCCAATTCCCCCAATCAGAAACACCAGAAACGAGGTGAGTGGATCATGAACGACATATCCCCAAACTACATTGGTCGTCCCCGCTCCTTTTCCAATGAAGTATCGCCCATAAACCAGCGCAATCAGGGAAAAAATTTCCCACTCTGGACGATCTGGAAAGAACGATCGCGCGAGTAAAACCGCCGCAATGCCCTTCAATGCCTCCGAGAGCACCGCCAGCACCCCAACCCATTTACCCCCGTGATAAAACGCCGCCGAGACGCTCACATTCCCCGTTCCAAGCTGCTGCAACCGCTTCCCGGTCAGACGGGTCGTTATCCACCGAATCAATGGCAATCCGCCCAGAATCGGACAGAGTCCGAAAATCAGCAGAGCGCCCCAAACATGCATCAAGGTCATAGCGCGATCGAACCAGAACTTCTCTCTGAAAGTCTACCGAATTCACTCTGCACCGAGAAAGTAAGTGCGTTTTTATACAAGATATTGGGTATAAGGGGGGAGCCGCACTCAGATTCAACCCCCGATGTCTGAACTCGATACGATCGCTCATCCCCCGAAAACGCCACCGTCTTTTGTGGTGGCGCGCAAAACGATTCAAAAAACGAAATCTACTGGTTTGCCAGCCAAAGCAAAAGTTGCTCATCCAGAAGCAATTCGATCGCCAGAGTTTAGCAAACTGCCTAGCTCAGACAGCATGGAGCAAGTGACTTCTGTTTCACAACTCTCCGACGTTCGCCCAACCGATTGGGCATTTCAGGCACTTCAAACTCTAGTCGAACGCTACGGTTGTATTGCAGGCTATCCGGATCAAACCTTTCGCGGCGATCGTGCTTTAACTCGATCTGAATTTGCAGCCGGACTGAATGCTTGTCTCGATCGCATTCAAGACCTAATTGCTTCCCAAACGACTAACATCATCACCCGTCAAGACTTAGAAATTGCTCAAAAGCTGCAAATAGAATTCGCAACAGACTTAGCTGCACTCAAAGGTCACATCGATCGCTTAGAAGCTCGAACTACAACGATCGAAAAACAGCAATTTTCCACGACAACGCGATTGTTCGGACAAGCGATCGCTTCAGTTCAAACGAGCAATCGAGCCAATATTGATCTCTTTCCCAGAGATGGTGTTCCAGAACGCCAAGGCAAGCTGCAAACAACGCTTGCTAGCAATCTTCAACTCTCGCTCGCCACTTCATTCACAGGTAGAGATTTACTACTGACAACCTTACAAACCGGAAATTTGCGATCGTCTGCCCCAAATTTATTAACGAATATGGGACGCTTATCCTATGAGTCTGAGCAAGACAATCAACTTGTAGTCAGCGATCTCTCTTACCGTTTCCCAGTAAGTAAAAACTTCGGTGTTTTAGTCGGCGCATCTGGGGTCACTCCCTCGAATACGTTTCGAGGGATCAATCCACTCGAAGGCTCTGGAGAAGGAGCACTTTCTCTGCTTGGACAGCGCAATCCGATTTTAGCGATCGGCAATGGCACAGGCGGCATCGGCTTCGATTGGCAAATTAATCGGCGCGTGAGTTTGCAAGGCGTTTACAGCGCGGAAATTCCTGGATTTCCTGGAAATGCGGATGTCGGTGGATTGATTGGAGGTCGATATGCAGCAGGGGCACAATTGACGATCGCGCCGACTCGCAACATCGATCTCGGCATTCATTACCTATTCTCTCGCAGCCCAGATGGCTTTTTGGGCACAGGAATCGGGGATTCTCAACTCCTTTCACCGTTTGCCCCAACCCGCACAGCTTTTACGACTCATGCCGTCGGCGCGACTTTAACCTGGCGGGTGAATCGGAAATTCACGATCGGCGGTTGGGGCGGTTGGACATCTTCTAGAGCGCTCAGCGTTGTGGGTTCAGTACAGACGACAAATTGGATGGTCTTTTCTGCCTTGCCGGATCTGTTTGTGCCGGGAAATCTCGGTGGCATCCTCTTCGGACAACCGCCTAAAATTACGAGCAGCAATCTACCCGAAGAGTACAACTTTCCTCGATTTAGCGATACAGGGAGCAAAGGCGGTCAGCCAGACACAGCCTTACATTTAGAACTGTTCTACCGAGCTAGAGTCAATCCAGCCTTGGAGGTGACACCTGGCGTAATTGTTATTTTCAACCCCAATCACAACAAAGCAAATGATCCAGTTGTCGTCGGGGCAGTTCGGGCAACTTTTAGATTCTAGGAACAATGACCATGCTCTCGAAATTCTGGGTTACTTTTTCACTTGCGATCGCGACTCTTAGCTGTCATAGTACGATCGCTTCTGCTCAAATCACAATCCGTAGTACTGGTGTCGTCACTGGTACAGTCGTGCCCCCAAGTCAAAATCCAAATTTCAACCAAGGCACAACCAGAGTCACGACAGATAGCCAAGGTCGCTATTTCCGAAATGGACAATTGGTCTATTCTGCACAGGACTTTGATCCAAATTTAGTCCAAGTCGATAGTCAAGGACGCTACTTTGTAGACTTCCGAGGAATTCCAATCGTTTCAACCGATGGCACACTCACTTCTCCGGTGCTTTCAAACGGTCAACTCCAACCCATTCGCCGTAATCACAACGCCCCAACTCGCTTCCACGGCACAATTCAAGACGAATTAGTCGTACGAGGAAGATACGAAGGTATTGCCACCGATCCGAATACGGGATTGCAATATCAAGGAGTCTTCGATATCACTGGACAAGGACCGCGTTACAGCGATCGCAATGGCGGCACAAGCCCGACCGTTTTCGATTTTCGATCGCACTACAATTTTTCCGCTAATCCACAAATTCCTCCACGTCCGACTGTTTCATCTTTCCAAATCACTGCGATGCCAGTTCAACTGCGCGTCATCATTCCCGCAGGCTTAGCTCCATTCAGCACAACTCCCACTCCAATTACAAATCCAACGAGCAATCCGACTAGCAATCCGATTTCAACGCCGAGTGCATCCTCTACGATCGACAGTGCCCCGAGCTTTGGAGGTATGCTTAGCAATAACCCGTTGCAAGACGTTAGCCGCGTTATCCTCGAAGGTTCAAAAAGTTCTGATGTTCAGATTGGTCCAAGAAGCCGGATTTTACTTCGCTGATTTTTCGTAAGTTTTAGAGGGTGTTTTAAGCCACGGAATGGACGATCGTGAACTTACTTTTGGCAACATAGAGATTAAACTCTAAGAGTTGACATTTACCATCCCTAGCAGCATGTCCAGTTCCCTCCCTTTGCCCCCCGGTTCCTCAGGATTACCCGTTATCGGTGAAACATTCGGTTTTCTGAACGATCCTGACTTTTCTACTAAACGACACAAACAGTTTGGCAACGTTTTTAGAACCAATCTCTTTGGTCGATCGACGATTGTTCTATCAGGAGTCGATGCAGTTCGCTTTGTGCTGCTCAACGAGAATCAATACTTTGTTATCAGTTGGCCCCCCAGCGTAAAGACATTACTAGGATCTGCCTCAGTCCCGGTTCAGCAAGGGAGCCTTCATCAACAGCGCCGTAAGCTATTAGTTCAAGCGTTTCAGCCAAGAGCACTAGCTAGCTATATTCCGACAATGACGAGCATCACCCAAAACTATCTCGATCGTTGGGCGCAGAAAGAGACGATCCGTTGGTATCCAGAACTGCGGAATTACACACTCGACATTGCCTGTCAGCTCATTGTGGGTATTTCATCTGGTTCGCAAACTCGGTTTGGAGAATTGTTTGAGATCTGGGTAAAAGGGTTATTTTCTGTGCCTCTAAAGTTGCCAGGAACTAAGTTTAGTCAAGCCTTAAAAAGCCGTCAGTTGTTGCTAGATGAGATTGAACGCGTTGTCAAAGCTCGCCAATCGCAAGAAAACATAGAATCAGATTCGCTCAGTCTTTTACTCAATGCGAAAGACGAAGAGGGAAATCGCTTGAGTATTGATGAACTCAAAGATCAAGTATTGACCCTATTGTTTGCGGGACATGAAACCTTGACTTCAGAGATCGCGTCTTTCTGTCTCTTGACGGCGCAACATCCAGCGATCTTAGAGCGGCTTCGAGCCGAACAATCGCAGTTTAAGAACGACGACTTACTCACACTCGAAGACTTAAAGCAGATGGAATTTCTCGATCAAGTCTTGAAAGAAGTGCTGCGAGTCGTATCTCCTGTAGGTGGAGGATTTCGAGAAGTCATTCAAGAGTGTGAGTTTGACGGCTATAAGATTCCTAAAGGCTCACAAGTCCTATACGAGATTGGTCAAACCCATCAAGATAGTACCCTTTATCCGAATCCGAAACAGTTTGATCCAGAGCGCTTCAATCCAGAGCAAAAGCTTGAGCCTTTTAGTCACGTGCCCTTTGGTGGTGGAATCCGCGAGTGTTTGGGGAAAGAGTTTGCCCGATTAGAGATGAGAATTTTTGCGGCACTACTCATTCGCAATTATGAATGGGAGTTACTCCCTGGACAGAATCTTGACTTGCAAATGATTCCAACACCGCAACCGAAAGATGGACTCCAAGTGAAGTTCCGACGAAGAGCTAGCTAGTTTGCTGCCTGCACTCTAGGAGAAGCAATTTGAAGAGAGCCAGAATTTAATCTGTTCATCGACAAATACGACATGAAAAAGCTCGATCATCGAAACGATCGAGCTATGGAGCTACTCTCTCTTAAACCTGAAAAAACTTTTTGATGTCACCTTGAGGAATCGACTTACAGATCTCCACCCCGGAGCGCTAGCAAGAAGATCACCACTGGCCCCGCCAGCATAATCATGGCAATCAATGCCAATTGAACGATTCCTGTAAGGTTAATATCGTTCAGAAAGCTCAAAAACTCCATCTGTCCCCCCAACAAGCCTTTAATATAGGAAAGTCACAAAGCTGCAATACGAGCTATTTTATCGGTACGCGCTCCCCAATCTTAAAGAACTTTACAAAACTCAATAAGAATCCGAAGGCAGCATCACGAAAATTCATTGCTAAACTCAAGGCAAGTCTTTTCGTCCCTTTTTTGCCCGGTTGATATGGAAATTCTGATTGTCGAAGACGAAGCTGAAATTGCTCAACTGATCCAACTTTATTTGGAAAAAGAGGGGTTTTCCTGTCGCACCTGCCGCGACGGACTCAGCGCGTTACAAATCTTCCAAGAACAAAAACCTGATCTGATCATCCTAGATTTGATGATCCCTGGATTAGATGGATTGGAGGTCTGTGCGCGGGTTCGTCAGAAACCGGGTACAAAAGATCCCTTTATCCTAATGTTGACCGCAAAGGGTGAAGAAATCGATCGCATTATCGGACTGTCCACAGGCGCAGACGATTACATGGTCAAACCCTTTAGTCCGAAAGAACTGGTCGCGCGAGTGCGGGCATTATTGCGGCGAACCATGCGCCAAGGTGGACAATCTCAGGTCTATCGCACCCAAAATTTTGTTTTAGATGTGGATCAGCGATCGGCATCTCGTCAGATCAATGATCAAGCCGAACCGCTTGATCTAACAACGCTCGAATTTGATTTACTCTCTACGTTTATGAGCTATCCCGGTCGAGTCTGGAACCGGACGCAACTGATCGACAAGCTTTGGGGCAGTAACTTCTTCGGAGATGAACGCGTCGTCGATACCCATGTCGCAAGATTGAGAAAGAAAATCGAACCGGACCCTGCAAATCCGACCTTTGTCAAAACGGTGATCGGAGTCGGCTACAAGTTTGAGGACACTACCCCATGACAAAGCCCAATCTCCGCACCCGTCTATTTTTGTCGCACATGATCGTCATGGTTGTGGGGCTAAGCACCTTAATAACCGTGGGTAAAGTTTACACGCCCCGATTGTTTGTGCTGCATTTAGAACAATTGCAGGGCAGTGGCTTTAACGTGATTCGCGTCAAGCGACAACTGGTCGATGGATTCGAGTCGGCTTGGAGTCGAGGTGCGTTTTGGTCAGTGGTGGTTGGGGGAACGACAGCGATCGGATTAAGTTACTGGGTGTCAAAGCGCATTATGCAGCCTTTGATTCAAATGGAACAGATTACCCAACGCTTTGCCGCAGGACATTTACAAGAACGAGTTCCAGAGAATGAAATTCCAGAACTGAACCGACTGGCAGATAGCTTCAATCGGATGGCACACGATCTCGAAGGCGTTGAACAACGCAGACGAGATTTAGTCGGGGACTTGACGCATGAGTTACGGACACCCTTAACCGTAATTGAAGGCTATTTAGAAGGATTGGCAGATGGCACGATCGAGCCTTCTTCGGATATCTATCAACGTCTTGCCAAAGAAACGGTACGATTACGGCGATTAGTCAATGATCTGCAAGAACTGTCCAAAGCAGAAGCAGGCTATTTACCGATTCAGCTTCAACCTGTGCAAATTCGACCGCTCTTAGTGGCGATCGTGCAAAAATTTTCTGACCAACTGCTCGAAGAGAGTCCAACATTAAAAGTAGACTGTCCAGACAATCTTCCTCAAGCTTTAGCCGATCCCGAACGAGTCGAACAAGTGCTGATCAATTTGGTCGGAAATGCGCTCCGCTACACGCCCGAAGGCAGCATTACGCTACGCGCCTGGGCAGAACAAGAGCGAGTCTGGATTGCAGTGGAAGATACAGGCAAAGGCATTGCTGCGGAAGATTTGCCCCATGTATTTGAGCGATTTTGGCGATCGGATCGCTCGCGCGATCGCCATTCAGGCGGAACAGGCATTGGACTTGCGATTTCTCGACGACTGGTCGAATTACAAAAAGGCACGATCGAGGCTGAAAGCGAAGTCGGTCAAGGCAGTACGTTCCGATTCTCGTTACCGATTTTAGTGGAAAGACCCAAACTTTTGTCTTCGTTGCGCGATCGCGAATCTCCCGAATCGGCTTATCCCAAATCCAAACTCTAAGATTCAAAATTCGCTGTCATGTCTTCGACATGAACTTGTCAAACTGGATAACTACAATGACAAGGTTATCAATTCCGCATCGTTTTGTTATGCTTCCTGTAGCTCTTGTCGTGTTGATCATTGGAGCAATCACCTTAGGTGGGCTTGCCTCAATGCGTTATTTGTTCCCTCAGAGCCATCGCTCCTACTCGAATCGCAAACCTTAATGGCTACACCTGCTAGTTTAGATGGCACGCTCATTCGCTTCAATAAAGTAGCGCTGAAAGTCGCTCATTCACCTGGCAAATCTCCTGCGATCGTGTTTATTCACGGAGGCTTAGGCAGTCGGACAAATTGGTGTTTACAGTGGGATTATTTTCAAGCGCTAGGGCAAGAAATGCTTGCCTATGATCTAGCTGGACATGGTGAGTCTGGACGCTACCGACGCTACTCAGTGGGGAGACACCAGCGGGATCTCAATCGTTTGCTGCATCACTTCAAAATTCATCAGCCGATTCTATGCTGCCATAGTTATGGGGTTCCCATTGGTTTAGAGTGGGCGAAGCGGCATCACGCTAGAGCGCTGATCGCCATCGGCGGCGGAACGCATAATCTTACGCCTTGGTGGGAAATTCCGGTGATTAAATTTTTTGCGCTGGGCGGACATCATCTCTATCGCTGGCAGTTTGTCCAAGCCTTATTGCAATCGATTTCAAATGAGCAGCTCGCAGAGTTTTACAGCCGCAATTCGATTCCGACGGATGCTCATCCTTTTGAAGCGATCGAGGGCTTTTGGGGCTATGACGCTCAGCACCATCCGATTTCTTGCCCAGTTACCGTGATTACAGGTGGCGATGATCCCATGTTTCCGCCCGCGATGGGTCATGAATGGTTAGCGAATCTTTTACATGTTCAATCTGAGCACAGCTCTCATATTACCGTTCCCAACGTTGGACATTTGGTGATGGCAGAAGCTCCAGAGGTAGTTCAGAATGCTATTACCAAATGGCTCTAACTTTAGCTCTAACTTTCTGCAACAAATACGACACAAAGATTAATCGATCTCCGCCTGAGTCTCTTTTAATGTTGAGATAGGAACTTAGGGGTTGAGACTATGGCAACGCAACGACGATCGCAAAAAAACATCACCTCAAATCACAAAACCCTCACCATTGAAGCAGAAACTGTACAGCCCGAAAATCAAGACTCAGAGAAGACTGAGGTTCATGAATTAAAGGCTGCTTTAGAACAAGCCCAGCAAACCGAAAAATCATTACAAGAGTCGATCACCCAATTAAAAGCGCAAGTCGAAGATCATGATGCGATCGTCAAACAGTTAGAACAAACCCAGCAAACCGAAAAATCATTACAAGAGTCGATCACCCAATTAAAAGCGCAAGTTGAAGATCACGATGCGATCGTCAAACATCTCCAAGCAAATGTCGAAGAAGCTCAACATACTGCTTTGAAGCTTGCAGAATCGAATCAAACGTTGATTGAAGAGAACAAGCAACTGAGAACCAGTGCTGGGAAAATCGATCATCTGCAATCTGAACTCGAAAAAGCGCAACAAGCAGCTTTGAAGCTTGCAGAATCGAATCAAGCTCTAATTGCTGAAAACAAAACCTTGCAAGAAAATCAAGCCACTGAGCAAAAATCTGCATTAGCAACTGCTCAAGCTGAGGCGGATCTGAGAAGCCATCAGGACATTTTGAAAAAACGCCAAGCTGTAACGCTTGCCCATCCAGTTTTCCCAAATAATTTTGCACCCGTGAAGAGTTCAGATCCGGATGTCGGTTGGTTTGATTAAATCATTTCGACAAGTCCACTCACTCAGTCCACTCACTCTGATTCTGCCCCACCCCGAATTCCATTTCGGGGCGGGTGTATAACACAGCGAGTCGATAATATCGAACTTAGAGAGCAATACCGTTTTCTAACTGAATCGATCGCGATCGTGCTTTTCATCACAATCGATCTGTGGCCCAATTGGCACAATCCGATTCGGATTAATCTGAGTCTGACTCATGTAGTAATGGCGTTTAATGTGGTCTAGATTGCAAGTCGGCTGAATCTGTGGATGTTGGTACAGTTCTTTGAGATAGTTCCACAGATTTGGATAGTCCAAAATTCGACGCAAATTACACTTAAAATGACCGTGATAAACCGAATCAAACCGTAACAATGTGGAGAACATGCAGATATCTGCTTCTGTTAAGCGATCGCCACACAGATATCTTTGCTTTGCTAATACAGCCTCCCAGTAGTCCAAATTCTGGAAAAGTTCGGTCACTGCTTCTTCATACGCTTCTTGCGTGGTGGCAAATCCCGCTCGATATACACCATTGTTAACTGGCATGTAGATTTTATCGATCGTGTCATCGATCTGCTGTTGGAGATCCTGTGGATAAAGATCATTCGTTCGCGTTGCAAATTCTGCAAATTCTGTATCGAACATGCGAATAATTTCGCGAGATTCATTATTGACGATCGTACTTTTCTCTTTATCCCACAGCACCGGAACTGTAACTCGCCCCGTATACTTTGCATCCGCTTTGACATAGATCTCTTGCAGATATTCAGCCTGATTGACCGAATCCGGAATCGCCCCCGGATTTTCAGAGAAATACCAGCCTTTCTCACTTAACACTGCATCAACAATTGAAAGCCCAATGACTGCCTCTAATCCTTTGAGCGATCGCATCATTAACGTGCGATGTGCCCAAGGACAAGCTAGCGACACATAAAGATGATAGCGCCCTGAGGCGGCTGGAAATCCGCTAGAACCATCAGCCGTAATGCGATCGCGAAATTTCGTTGGCGATCGGTTGAATTTTCCGCTTTGATCTCGTTCATTCCAATCAGTCGTCCACTTTCCATCGACCATCATTCCCAATGCCATACTTAACCCCTACTGTTTTTCAACAAGTACTGTTTCCTTATCACTAGAATGTATGACAGTTTCTAAGTCCGGCATCTCTTGCCAACAATGTGTACAGAACCAATACACCTTGCCTTGACGAACATGACGAAGAAGCTTTTCTGAGCAGCAAGGACATAGAGGCATAGCGTTAACCTTATTTTTGAATAGAGACAAATTAAATTACGAGGCTAATGTCTCCCCACTATCAGTCATAACAATAAAGGTTTCATTCAACATCTGCCATAGGGAACTTACCCGTTGAGTAAGGAGATCTCCGGTTTTTCTTGTTAATTTTATTGATCATTTGGTTGAGAAGCAGACTCAATTTGTAGCGTATTTAACCAAGCAATTCTTGTTAGAAGAACACTAAAGTTTTAATGACTCCGTGATTAATTCCATCGAGAACTGTAGCCAGTTTTGAGAGACTTCATCCTGACATTGTGCTTTTGCTGGCAAACTTAACCAGGTTGCAAACAAAATCTGACTCATTGCGATCGCAATCCATATCCAAAATCGATTCTGCTTAGTGACCTGAGTTGCAGCAAAATTTGGTGACGATCGCACTTTCCGCCGCTGCTTCGACCACCTCGAAAACCAGAGCATACTCGTAATTCTGATTCCTGTTTGATCCACACCTCGCCGACTGAGATAGTCATCTGATGAAATCCGCTCCATAATCCCCTTGATCCTCCAGGTACACACTAAACCTCAGAACGATCACTCCTCTCCACACAGGACAGTTCAAAACTTCGTTGAAAAGTTTGAGCACAATCTACGCCAGTTTGAAGAAGAGGAATCACCGTCCTGAGTTTTTCAATGGGGATAGGAACATCTCAGCTTTAAGGAATGACGATTTCTTTGACAACGCGATCGTCTTCGACCACACCCAAACTCCGACCTTTCTTCTTCTCTTCGCGTGCAATCCCGTACAATGCCAATCCTGTTCTGAGTACCTCCGCCATGTTCTTGCCTGACTCATCCGAAAGCGATTGCAATAAGTCGTAAGCTTCCGGAGACAAATCTAGATTTAATCTCTTTCTGAGTTTGGTGGTGGCAGATTTTTTTGAAGTTGAATCTGTCACAGGAGAATTCTCCACCATTGTTATCTAATCCTCTACGAGCAACTACGCGATTCCGCAAGCCATTTCATCATAAGTATTGAAGCAAAAGCTGCACCCCGATGGAATCTGCTTTGAATACACTTTTGCTCACTCATACTATCTCCATTATCCACACCTTTCTGGTTTTGAACATGGGTCTTGTTATGAACAATTGATATGTAATTATTCTGTGAATTTTATACTTAACCTTGCCCACGATCGACTTCTCGTAGGCAGGGTTCTTCTACGCAGCGATTTCTCCTCGTTTCTTAGGTCGCAATGCACGGACTTGCGGAGTAGCGAGCGGTTCAACGACTAAGATCAGTTCCACCCGATCGACAACACAAACGCTAGCTCCGGGTAGCAATACAACGTTGTCTAGACACAAAGCTGTCCACCAACTGCCCCGAAATTCGACCTGCCCAAGTTGTCCAGGTCGTAATTTCTCACAGACTTGGGCAATTTGTCCTAATTCATAAACTTTCTCTGCAATCTCGAGATCAGGTTGATGATAGGCATCCGCGATCGAAAAGAAAGATTTCCAGAATTGCAACCCGCTTACACATTTCATGACTGCCTCCAGTTGTGGATTTGAGGTTAGATTCAATAACACTCACTCACTTCGCAGAGAATAATCTTTCGCTGCACCACGCTGAATCTAAGTAAAATTTAAGTAAATAAGCCACTTGAATTCAGCTTTTATTGGATTATATATTGTGTATTTTTTGTGTGTCAAGACTTCAAAAAAAACGCCCGGCTGATCCGAGCGTCATCATATGAGGTTAATTTGAGGCTGAAATTATTTGACCGTGTCTTTTGCTGCGTCGATGGCATCTTGAGCCTTATCGCTCAGAGTTTTCGTGGTTCGCTTTGACTGATAAGCAGCATCATCTGCGGCATCTTTCACATTGTCTTTGATGTTTTGAGTTCCTCGACCGACTGCATTTTTCGCAGTTTCTGTAACGCGATTGACCCGTTCTCCCATCGTGTCACCCAATTCGTCAGAGGTCTTCTCTAATGCGTTGCCATAACGCGCATCCACATTGCGCTTTGCATTATCTACCAAGGACTTCGCTTTTTCTGAAGGAATTTGTCCTGGTGGCGTGTCATCGTAATTGTTCATGCCGCCTTTGTAAGGCTGGGTTTGATTCACAGGATGCGGATCATTGTCTAAAGAAGTCGATGTCGATAAAGAAGGCATTTTAGCTTGAGCCGCACCACTACAAGCGGTGTTCAGTAACAACATGACTCCAGCAAGGAATGCGATCGTGATTTCTTTTAATCGAAGTGCTTTGACAACCGATGCGATTTTGCTCATAAAAATCTCCATTGAATTTAGAAATTGTGCATATCGAGACACCTAGACGATATAGAACTGCATGATTTCGTGCCCTCTAGCGCAAGTTGCATCTCAGGTTTCAAATTTCAGCATTTCTTTCTGTCCCTAGAACGATTACGCTGAGTAAGCGTTGCTGAGGCTTTGGATTGTGAATCGCAAGCAGTTAAAACCTTTTTTGCGCGGGCTGATTTTGGCTGCCGTGCTGTTTTTCCTGCTGAAAACGTTGGCAAATCATTGGCGCGAGGTTGTTCAAATCCGAATTGATGCGGCTGGAATTGCTTGTTTAACGATCGCACTCGGAATCACCCTTTTCGCTCATATCTTTGCAGGCTACGTCTGGGCATGGATTCTGAAACTTCTGTCTTATCGCGTTTCTGGCGCTTGGGGTGCAAAGACCTACCTGACAACGAATCTAGCGAAATACCTGCCTGGAAATATTTGGCACTTCTATGGGCGCATTTCTGCCGCTACAAAACTGAAAATTCCTGTGGAAGCGGCAACTTTAAGCATTCTCTTAGAACCGCTCTTGATGGTAATTGCAGGCTGTTTGTTTGTTCTGATTGGATCAGGGTCAATCGCTTGGCTGCAAATTGGCATCGCGATCGCGATCCTGATTGCAATTCACCCGATCTTTCTCAACCCGATTCTTCGACAAATCAGCAAGCTCAAGCCATCAACTTCAATACTGCGACTTGAAAAATATCCGCTTTTGCCATTACTCGGAGAGATCGGCTTTTTGGGATTGCGATCCATCGGCTTTGTCTTTGCCGTTTTAGCACTGCGTACGGTGAATTGGGGAGATCTACCGCTTCTCGTCACCGCATTTTCATGGGCATGGCTCCTCGGACTGATCACGCCAGGACTCCCAGGAGGCATTGGTGTGTTTGAAGCGGTCGCAATTGCATTCCTAAGCCGATCGTTTCCAAGTGGTGAAATTTTAGCGATCGTGGCTCTGTATCGCTTGGTCAATACCCTGGCTGAAACTTTAGGAGCAGGATTGGCATGGATTGACGATCGGCTCTTTCCTCAAGATTGAGAGACTTCTGGAGGTTGAGGGCGAATGATTGGCTTCATCTGCGAGAAAATCCGATAGTGATCCAGCGTCGTCTGAGTTGGAGGAGTTTCTTGCATTTTGACAAGATTGTATTGGACGTTTTCGGCATGAATTGCAAAAGTAACGTTAAAGAATTCCAAGAAGTTGACAACCCAATGGCACTCTTGCTCGGGTAACTGTTCGTAATAGCGAATGAGGGCAGCGATTTGAGCCTCAAGATGCGATCGCGAAGCATTACAAATCAGCACCAGTTTGAGCAAGACAATCACCAAAGTCATCGGGTTACCCTGTGCCAGAAGTAGCACAAACAGCGGCGATGGATCTTTGCGATTTTCAGTCGTCAACGCTTCAATCAGGCGATTACAGGTTCTCAACACCAAAGCATCACTCAGCGCCCTCTGCTCATAATCTGGATAGAGTGCTTCTAATTTCTCAACCAGTCTCGCCTCAAATTCGGCTGCGAACTGACTGTGATGATCAACCGAGAAAATCAGATACTTTTGCAGACTTTGTTTGAATTGTTGATAGTTCAAAGTCTGAATTTGATTAATAAAAATATGCGCTAAATTAGCATAGCTATATTGTCCACGCCTTGCCACGATCGCTTTAATTAACATCAAAACGTTATCGCCTAAAGCAGTCGGATTCTTTGGCATTTTTTCAGCGGATGTTGCAGACTGCGATTTTGCAATATACATCGCTAGATCAAACTTAAATCGGTCTTTGAGCTGGCGAGACAGTGCCCGTGCTGCTTCTCGTTGCTCAATCGGATTCCTGGTATCGACATACTGAGGAACCAGTAAATAAGAAGTATATCGACTCACCCATTTCTCTTTGGGCTGTTCCTCGTAGCGTGCAGTAAAAAGTTTTAAATCAGTATAATCTTGGCTATTTCTGAAATCTTCAATCCAAGCTTTGAGACGGTTTGCAGAAGGAGAAATAGATGGGGCTGCGATCGCAATTTCTTGAAACGATCGCACTAATTCTTGAATTGATTTGTACTGTCTGGCTGCATCCCAATTATTAACAAGAATATAGCAAGCCCGTTTCAGCGTATTTTTAAATGCAACTTGATTATTACTGATGACAAGCTGATGCACAGCCTGAGCCGCGCCAGAAGTTGCTGTATCCCCTAGATAGAAAAACAAACGCTTAAATTCCAGCAGCACCTCTTCGGGCGGCCATTGTTTCACAACTTCGAGGAGAAACCGATACAGGGTTTCTTGAGCTTGGTGAATCGATGGCTCAACCCATTCAGTACGCGACGGCTCCAAAGCAGCAACATCGACTTCATCGACGGCAATCTGGGCTTCAGTTTCTGAAGCATTTGATCGCAGATCTTGCGGCTGTTGGTCTGACGTTGTACTCATAATTCATTCCCAGAGAACAAACGAGGGAGTTGACCTAAACCTCATGAAACGAGTTCAGTAATCTTACGGACACTACCACTCTGATTCAGTGTGCCCACTCGTGACTCTCAAACGAACAAGTTAACGTCCTAACCATTCTGTAACGAGTTCAGGCTGGCTCTTTTGAGCAAACACACGGACTGCATGATAATTCACTTTCTCACGCAGTCGATACACCTGCTTGATTGGCATATCTAACATCTGCGCGATCGCTTCTTGCGTTTTACCTTGTAAATAAAACCGTAACCACTGGGCGGCATCTTCTCCAACCTTCTCGGTCAGATAGTCTTCAAACTGCCGCGCGATTGCGCCTCGCAGTTCTTGCTGCTGTTGTTGCGCTTCTGCTTCTTGGAATTGCGCGATCGCTTCTCCATCTAGCAAACTGACTGTGCCTTCTGCATCATCCGAGGTAATCTCTTCAGAGACGAGCCGAATAAAATCAGCCGCGGGCACTTGAGTCATGCCGCCCCGCTGAGTGCGCTTTTGAAAATTGACGAATCGATAAACTAGCAACGGCTGGTTGCGAATCGGGCGGAGACAGTACTCTTCGGTTGCGGTTAGCACGATGGCATTGCGTAATCGGGGATCACTGGTGCATTCAGCGATCCACTTCACTTGTTGCTGCATATAGTTGTCATTTTGCAGCAAGTCCTGGATCACTTCTTGTAAGACATCGACAACCGTCGTTTGCCGATCGCGTGACAGCGCAATCCAGGTGTTAATTTTGTTACGAATGACAAACATACTTCCCAAACGCTGCATCAGATTCTTGTAAGCGCGTTGGGGAGGAGTCTCAAAATACCGTTGAACCAGAATGCGATAGCGGTAATCCATCGCTTGGACTTCGATGTCGAGCCGTTCTGCGGTGTAGGTTTCAAAGCGATCAAGATCGTCTCCTAATAACCATTGAACGATACTTTCTCTCGTGGTCTCGCTGCTACGGGGAAGTTCAGTTTTAAGCCGCGATCGCCAGTCCTCGGCGATCTGTTCTACATATGTCATGGTTGCCGTCCTCAATGCCCTGATATAGAGTGTGCCGCAGAGTCGCTCACAAAATCACTTACCCGAATGGGTAAGACTAGTAAACACCGCACTCACTTATATCCGAGGCTTCAGTATAAATCGTTTCTCAAAAGTCGCTCGATGACTCTTAAAATCTTCTAGCTCTTGGAGTCGAGTGACGTGGCAATCCGATCTAGAGTTTCAGTGAGATGAACAATATGATTGACCAACGTCGATTGATTTTCGGTCAAGGTCTGTAAAGCGTTCGTTAAGGCGGAGAGTTGCTTGCCTTGCTGATCGACTTGTGTCGTAATCGTGTCGAGTCGATCAGAGAGTTGCTCGATCGTTTCAGCCGCCGCGATCGTCGTCTCGGCAAGATCGTGCACGATCGCCGCAAGTTGTTGTGATTCCAAAATTCAATGTCCTCCTCATCAGCTGAAATTTGATAGGGCAACGGCTGAACCCTATTTTAATCGAGCTTTCTCATTCCCTGCGCTGTAATTAATTGCGTCAAGCGTAAAACTACTCAGGTTACTCTTCACGGAATCTTCATAAAAACCAAAAATGCGGACAAGAGTAAAAAGTTTTGAGGAAATATCTGAGTGAGGGCTATTAGTAAATTTGGGCTTTCGTTAGGCTTTACATGAAAGTATGAGACCTGACTTCAGTGATACCACGGTTTCAAGCATTTGCCCGAACTATGTTTAATCCTACTCTTGCCTCGTCATTCACCGATTCTCAGATTGCATCAACCAATTTTCAAGTGCCCCATCGATCTACTACTTCTTTCTTGAAGCGCGCCATCGACATTATTGGTAGCGTAGCCGGACTCTTGATCGTAGCGATATTATTCGTCCCTTTGGCGATCGCGATTCGGTTAGATAGCCCAGGGCCAATTTTCTATGGGCAAGAACGGCATGGTTTGTTAGGCAAACCGTTTCGGATGTACAAGTTCCGATCCATGGTCGATGGAGCCGAGCATCTAAAATCCCAGGTTGAGAATGAAGCAGAAGGCTTAATTTTCAAAAATCAACAAGATCCGCGCATTACTCGGGTTGGGCGTTTCCTTCGGAAAACGAGCCTCGATGAGTTGCCCCAGTTTTGGAACGTATTGCGGGGCGAAATGAGTCTCGTTGGGACTCGTCCACCGACTCCCGATGAGGTCGCTCAGTACAGCGAACATCACTGGCAGCGCTTAAATGTAAAGCCTGGTATTACGGGCGAATGGCAGGTGAATGGGCGATCGATGGTGAAGGATTTTGAAGAAATCGTTCAGTTAGATCTGCGGTATCAAGCGCTGTGGACACCGTTTTATGACATTGTTCTGATTGTGAGAACGATTTATGTCATCTTTGCCAGGGTTGGAGCGTTTTAGATCACTCGAATCATTGCAAACAAAAGCTCTGAGTTTTGAGAAACTCAGAGCTTTTGGCATGAATTGGGGATTGTGTCATTTTGCATGAGGCAAGAAGGCGGAGTCTTGTAAAACTCCACCTTCCGAAAATTTTCGTCTAAGCGTGGCGTTTCTGATGCCATTGCCAAGCGTGGCTAAGAATCTGCTCTAAATCCGCATATTGCGGATTCCAACCGAGCAGTGAGCGAGCTTTTTCTGCACTGCCAACCAGCGCAGGCGGATCGCCCGGTCGACGATCGCACTCGATCGCGTTAATCGATCGACCCGTCACCTTACGCGCCATCTCGATCACTTCTCTAACCGAGAATCCGTTGCCATTGCCCAAGTTAAATCGCTGAGAATTACCCCCTTGCAGCAAGTAATTCAGCCCAAGCACATGCGCTTCAGCCAGATCGCTGACGTGAATATAATCCCGAATACAGGTTCCGTCAGGAGTTGGATAATCTGTTCCGAGAATTGAGATGGCATCTCGCTTCCCTAGAGCCGCCATCAACACTAACGGAATTAAGTGAGTTTCAGGCTGGTGATCTTCACCGAGCCGCCCCTGGGGATCAGCTCCCGCAGCATTAAAGTAACGAAACGCCACAGATTTGAAATCGTAGGCTTGATCGAAATCGGCTAAGATGCGCTCAACCATCAGCTTCGTCGCACCATACGGGTTGATCGGATCTTGAGGATGATCTTCAGGAATGGGGACTATTTTCGGAACGCCATACGTCGCGCAAGTCGAGGAGAAGACAAAAGATTTAATCCCAGCCGCGACCATTGCTTCTAACAAAGTCAACGTTCCAATCACATTATTGCGGTAGTACTTATCTGGGTAGGCGACTGATTCACCGACATAGGCATAAGCAGCAAAGTGCATCACCGCGCTAAAGGGACGAGCAGCAAACACACGATCGAGCAATTCGCGATCGTTCGTATCTCCTTCGATTAACTCGACCTTCAGCACATTCTCAACAATATCGCGGTGTCCGTAAACGAGATTGTCAAAGACCACCACTTCATAGCCCGCATTTTGCAAAGCAAGCACCGCGTGAGAACCGATATATCCGGCTCCACCTGTCACTAATACGATCGGCTTTTCAGATGACACAATAAATCCTCACCCAAGTTCTAGGACTATTCCCACTTCAGGAACGCGCTTTCACATTCAGGAGAAAGCGGCGAACTTATTTAAGTTTTCATGACGCGGGAGTTACTTGAAAATATCGCGCGTTAACAAGAATAAGATCACTGCAAATACGATACCCGCTAAAATCAGTTCCACTGAATTTTCCTCCTGTACACCCTTAGTCTGTTTGCCACTTTTGCAAAATTGATTGGAAGATTCAAGCCATCAATCTTGAATTTTGCCTGATTTTTGATCCGTTCTGACACTCAAAATCCGTAGATTTTCCAAAAAAGTGTTTCCGCTACGATGTTTTTGAAAAAAATCTGCAATTCGGTTCAAGAAACGCCCTACGAACTAAGAAATTTCGGTACAATCCTAGTCTTGAAACCGTTTATTTTTTAGTGCAAGTCTAAATTAATGGAGTTCGATCGTCATCATTAGGTGATTCATTTTTTACGAACGAGTTACGTTTGCAAATTGGATACCTACGGGTAATCTTGAAGCGATGAAGTTTTATCTTCAATTTAATCGTTGAAGGAGTGCTTTCGGTGGTGAGGAACATTTCAACAATGCAAGGGATTGTTAGATGGTTTTATTAGTAACTGATGTATTTGTGCTATTGACTCAGGTGTTGCTCTGGGTGGTAGTGGGTCTGTTTGCCTGGTATGTCTTGCTGCGCGCACTTCCGAGAGCATTCCTGGGTGGATTAGTTCTTTTACTACTATTAGGGGTAGCTGCATTTACGTTCTATCGCGGATCGCCTCAAGAAGGGCTGATTGGTGATCTGTTTCGAGTAATTGCGATTCCATTTACCCCGCTTGGGATTATCTTGGTCTTGCTGCTGATTGCCTTTACTGAGTTGGTTCGGGGCGGGAAGTTGTCCAAGACTGGATTACTGCTGCTCCGAATTGCGATTCCGGCGTTACTGATTCTCAGTATTCCTGCGGTATCGTACTTCTTAGCACAGCGAGCAGAGGCGGAAGCGATCTCGATTACTCGTCCGATCGCGACCGAAGCGCTTCCGGCGGGGGCAAGGCGAGTGATTGTGGCTTTGGCACAGGATACGACTCAATTACAGTTAAGACCGCTCACGCAACCGATTCCTGCGCCCCCTGCGCCTCCGACCAATCAACTCATTCAGCCGCCGGCTCCGATTCCGCCTGGAGCATTTACGGTGTTAGCAGAGCAACCGATTCAGCTAACAGAGCGAGGAGATATTCTCACCTATACCAATCAGCTTTATCAGGACGAACGAGCACGGGGAACGGCTCCCCTGGTATTGGTAAGTGCAGGCACTCGACCTGAGCGGAATCGCAAGCAGGGAGAAACTCGGGATGAGGTGTCTGAAGCCGCAGATGCGCGGAGATTTTTACAGCGATTAGGAATTCCAGCAGAGGATATTATCGGCGATTCTAATAGCCCGACGATCATTGATAGCGCAAGAAATGCTCGCGAAGAGTTACGACGACGTGGCGTGAATTTTGGCAATCAGTTGATTTTGGTCGCTTCTGCGATCGAGATGAATCGGGCGACACTCACGTTCACTCGCGAGTTTAATCTGAATAATGTTCCGCTGAGCGTAATTTCGCGTCCGACGAACTTTTACACGTTGCCGCCCAGAGAGTCACTGCGAGGCAGGGCACAAGGACGAGATGTGGTGGAGCGCAATTTTCAACTCTCGGATCTCCTGCCTAGTATTGATGCGTTGTCTCTGAGTTCTAAAGTGCTTAATGAATACATCGCTTCGATCTATTACTTCTTACGAGGATGGATTCGACCGATTCGGACGCTCTAGAACGCATTTGCATTGAGTTTGTATTGAAAAAGGGTAGAGATGGTCCGTCTCTACCCTTTTTCTTCGGACAGCCCCGCGGGATTAGGGAATATGAGGGAGTTGATTCAACGCTGCTGCAATCTGTTTGCCAATGACGGGTTCTGCCATTTGCGTTTCCCACCATGCCAGAGTTTGCTCGTGAATTTCCCGCATTTGCCGTTGATCGCTCAGTAGTGCTGCAAGAACAGGTTCAAGATTTTTCCAGTTTTTCACACGCACGACTGGAGCATTTCGATAGAACTCACGGTTTGGTAAATCTTCAACGACAATCACGCAGCCATAGCGCATGGCTTCACAAATCCGAAAAGACTCAAGGGTGGTTCCTCGGGGCACTAAACACACTTTGGCGTTCATTAAGTTCTCGCTGTAACTCCATGCCGATTCTTCGCTGACGACTCCAAACGCCTGTTGAATGGCTAATTGCACCCGATATTGAGGATGGTTTTGGTGAAAGCGATCGAGATTTTCCAGCATCTGCGATCGCGCCACAATCTTTGGTGTTTTGAGCCAGTTTTTAGTTGACCACTTGGAATAAATATTGTTCTGAACACTGCCATCGAAGAACACATCATAGGTACGATCTTCTATTGCTTTAATAGGCAAGTTTTCAGAATTGTAATATCCGCCGGGTAGATCAAAGATAGGCGCAACTCTTACGTTTTTTAAGATAAGCGATCTGAGCTTTTGAAATTCGTAGTTAATCAGTAACGGTAGCCGTAACGATAGATTGCTAAAATACTGAATTAGCGTAATGAAATCTCGATAGGAAGGCTTCAAGAAATTCTTCCATTGCATTTCCTGAGTAATGCCATAGGACTTAAAGACTGCCCCAACTTTGTGAATGTATTGAGGAATTCGATAGTGTTCATCGCCGATGATTAAGACGATAACATTGTCACCATAAGAGGGCAACGTCCGCATATCACTCAGCGTGACATAGAAAACCAGCCCGCTTCTTCCTAGATTTTCCTCAACCTTTTGCAAGACCTGACCAAAGTAGGCAACAAACCCGCGGTTCTGAGGATTTGGGTCGTAGATATCCCAAGGTTCCGGGGGAAGGGTTGGATCGACATAGATATAGTACTGGTTTGCCAGCCTCTGCGTGGTTTGCATCGTTAGAAGCGCCAGATAAATTTGATACTTTCTATTGTCCAACAAGTCGCTTATCGATTCCGTAAATCCCCTTAGTGATCTTGTGAACTTTGCGTGAAAAGTTGGTTAAGTTGCATCCGTATTTCTCTTTATTTAATTGAAATTTGCTTTTTCAAGCACGCTACTATAGGAAAGTTTCGATAGTAGGCAGAGTTATGGCGCGATCGCAGGGACAACTTCAAAAGCTGGGAACTTATCTTCGTCCGCATTGGCGAGATGCAACTCTCGGGGTTTCGGCGTTGTTAGTGGTGAATGCGATCGGCATTTATATTCCGCTGCAAATCCGCAATGCGGTTGATACGCTGAGTGTGACATTTAGTGTCCAACAAATTTTCTCTTATGCGCTGTTAATTTTGGCACTTGCATCTGTGATGCTAGTCGTGAGAATGACTTCGCGAATTTTGCTGTTTGGGGTAGGGCGGCAGGTTGAATTTGATTTAAAACAGAAAATTTTCAATCACTTGCTGACCTTAGAGCCTGCCTATTTTGCTGCGAATACGGTCGGAGATTTGATCAATCGGGCGACGAGTGATGTGGATAATATTCGTCGCCTCTTGGGATTTGCAGTCTTGAGTTTAGCGAATACTCTGTTTGCTTATGCGTTGACGTTGCCTGCGATGATTGCGATCGATGCGAGGCTGAGCCTGCTCGCGCTTTCGGTTTATCCATTTATGCTGATTTTGGTCAGTTTGTTCAGTAATAAACTGCGATCGCAACAGTTAACCGTTCAAGAAGAACTCTCAACTTTGAGTGAACTGGTTCAAGAAGATATGAGCGGCATTGCGCTGATCAAGATCTATGCGCAAGAGCAAAATGAGCGGAATGCGTTTCGAGGTCTGAACCGATCGCTACTAAATGCTAATCTCAAGCTCGCCTTGACCCGAAATATTCTGTTTCCGATTTTGCAGGGTGTCGCTTACGGAAGTGCATTGATTTTGCTGTGGTTTGGAGGTGGATCGATCGCGCGGGGAGAAATTACAGTCGGTGACTTTATCGCGCTGCTGATTTTCGTCGAACGATTAGCATTTCCGACGGCATTACTTGGATTCACGATTACGGCTTATCAACGCGGTGAGGTGAGTATCGATCGCATTGAATCGATTCTGACCGTCGAGCCGAAAATTCAAGATACGCCTGACTCGATTCCGCTGCCGTTAGCGCAAGTTAGAGGCAAGCTGAGTGCTCAGAATTTGACATTTCGCTATCCCGGTGCAACTGAGCCTGCATTGAATCAGATTGATTTTGTGATCGATCCGGGTGAAACAGTTGCGATCGTCGGTGCCATTGGATCGGGAAAATCGACGTTGGCAAATGCTTTGCCGCGATTGCTCGATATCTCACCGAATCAGCTATTTGTGGATGGGTATGACATTACAGATTTGCGATTAACCGATTTGCGAGGTGCGATCGCTTATGTGCCTCAAGAAAGCTTCTTATTTAGTACAACAATTCGCAATAATATTCGCTATGGCAACCCCATGGCGGATCAATCTGACGTGGAACTGGCTGCAAAAATTGCTCAGATTCATGGCGAGGTGCTGAATTTCCCGCAGCATTACGACACGATCGTTGGAGAGCGAGGAATTACCTTATCGGGTGGACAACGGCAACGGACTGCATTAGCCCGAGCTTTGTTAGTCGATAGCCCGATTTTGATTCTAGATGATGCGTTGTCGAGTGTAGACAATCAAACGGCAACTCGAATTTTGAAGAATTTGTCAGAAGGCACGGTTCGGAAAACGGTTGTGTTTATTTCGCACCAACTTTCTGCGGCAGCCTTAGCAGATCGAATTTTTGTCATGGATCAGGGGCGAATTGTACAGATGGGCACTCACGGTGATTTGATTGAGCAACCAGGGCTTTATCGATCGCTCTGGGAGCAAAACCAGTTAGAAGAGGCTTTGAAGTAGGTGTAGTTCGCAGCCAAAACGCCTACGGTTTGCAATTTGATGGTGGCGAAAATCACCTTGGAAGATGCTGTTTAATTTCGCGGACTTGAGTTAACCATTTGCGTAACTCTGTCTCACTCAAGCGCCGATTCGCAAAAAGCGGCTCCAATTCTGAAGCAGTCCGACCCGTTTGTTCGACCCAGGCGCTCATCAGCGCTTCTCGATCGAGCAACGCTCCCCCGATGCCTAACGATCGCTGAATCTGCAACCGCTCCTCTCGCCCGACAACATCCACCACAAACTCGCTTCGTCTCGCTTTGTACAGCACGCCTGCTAGCGCCTGCGTATACGCCTGACTATCATTTGTCTTAGGACTTTCCAACGGTTGCGGTTGCCCAAATCGGCGATTCTTTGCCCAAATTAATACCAAGATCACTACACCTGTCTGGAGCAACACCACAGCGAGTGGCGTTCTCATCAAATAATCGCCCCAGTTCCGTGCTTGGTCTGCTCCTGATTCTTCGGATTTGTCTTGGTAGCCATGAAGATACTCATCAACCCAAATCTTCTGCCCGTATCGAGTAGCAAGCTGAGCGAAAAATGGAAAATTTCCAGGCTCATCTTGATATGCATTGGCTGCAATGAAAGGCGTTACCACGAAAATGACGCGTCCTTTTCCTTTCTTGACTTCCCAGACGATCGAGCCGAATCGATCGCCTAAAATCTCCATTGCACCAGATTTCAGCAATCGCCGAGATGTTTCAATTTTTACTGTCCCCTGATCGCTCTGATGCTGTGTCGAAAATCCTGCCTCGGTTGCGGGTAACTCTCGTCCCAGAATGATCCAAGTATTTCCACGTTCTACCCAGTTTTCTACGTCGTTTGCTCTCGATTGCGTCGGATCGATCTGAATCATCGTATTGCCCGTTCCAGTGATCGAGCGATCGACTTCCGAAGTACTCTTGCGCCAGCGTTGCACAGGGGTGCCTTGACGCTGCATATAAGCGTACCAAGCCCCGTAGCCATCCGGCGAACGGCTAAACGTCGAACCGCTCATCAAGCGATTGCTTCTGGGCGCAACAAATAACGTGAGGACAATCAGCACCGCGACTGCAATCAGCCCAAATACCCAACGTCGATCGAGTTTTTTCATCACGCCATTTTTGCCATATCGAGGGTCGCGCGTTCAATGTTGCCATAAGCTCGCTGAACCCGCTCAAACATTTCGGCAGAAATCGGCGCATTACTGAAACAAAGCAGCTCATGCGTCTCTAACACCATCTGATAGGACTCAGAGTCTGGTAGAAGCTGAACCAAGCGCAAATATTCTCGATCTGTGCGGCTTTGATCCGTTGGAATCAATTTTGTCTCACTTAACCGCTGCAACATTGCCATATAGAGCGCACGCGAAGCCTCTCGGTAATTTCCCTGCTGTTGAAACTCCTGAGCCGATCTGACCCAAGCCGCGATCGAGCGTTCTTTTTCGGGTTGCGTGGATCTGCGATCGAGAAATTTGCCGAACTGCGATTGATTAGCTTCTAACAGCGGACGCAGCCACAGATAAATTTGCCACAACAGCCAGCCCCCCGCGCCAACAATGATCAGCCAAAATGCTGCTTCCCACCACCAAGCCGGAAACGACCAATTCGGCATATCGGGAACCCCAGGCGGTTGCAATCCAGCGAACCTCAACTCAAGCCATTCACCCGCCTGCCGGAAAAATTGCTGAATTTGCCAACTAATATCACTTTTCTGAAATTGATCCGCCGCCATCTGGATTTATTTGGTAAAGCTACTGACCAACCATAAAACCAGAAAAGTCACCAAACTGATCAAAACTTCATTCGTCAGCACCAACGTACCCAAATAAGGTGCTAAAAATGTGTAAGCCACGCCCCCGATCGCAAATCCCAACAGCAACCCAACTACGCCTAATAAAACTGAGCGACCTAATTTTCGCTCCTTACGGTAAAGAAAATACAACGTGCTGCCTGTTGCGAGCGCCATCGCCATCTGAAGGACAGCATTCGTTGGAGAGAAATACACTAACGTCCCTAGCGCTGCCATTGTCATTCCTGGAATGACAATATCTCTGGCACTCGGCTGATCGATCAAACTTTTCAACCATTGAGCCGACTGATTTGCAGGTGCAGGCGTTTCAACAGGAGCCGGGGTCGCCAACTTTTCAGGGAAGCGAATTCGATCAGGCACTTTGATCTTGCCTTCTTGCCGCAACCGTAGCCGTTCCATCAGCACAGAATCATATGCTGCCTCAATTTCCGAAATTTTTCGCTGATCACCAGCTAATTCTTCAACCAAACGAGTTCGTGCCGTTTGAATCTCTTCAAACGTCGCACCTTCGGAAACGCCTAACTTTTCATAGGGACTTTGCGCGCTCATGGGCTTGTTACTCCACCTTCACCTACTAAAGTAACCTAGCGATGGTCGGGATTACAACTAGAGTGTAGACGATAGAATACAGACTTGAGATATTTTGCCTTCAGAAAATTTACGCCCTGCGATATCCGTACACTGCGAGAACTTCGTGACTTGGAGTGTTCGCAATTTCCACATCGAATAGAACGGCGACCGTGATTTTGCGGAAACTCGGACAAATCGGGATATTCTATTCAAAAGCTGAGGCATACTAATGCTGATGACAAGATTCTTCTGTGTAAGCAGAATCAGGGATTTTTCTGTTGGCTCCGATCTCAATTTGCTCTAGGTACTGTCATCTGCCCTTCTCAATTTATTTTTTAGCGCAAGGTTATGGTCATGGCTCCAGCCAAGATACTCGTCGTTGATGATGATCCAGCGATTCGCAATTTGGTTCATCGTTTCTTGACTAAGCAAAATTATCAAATGGAATCTGCTGAAGATGGAAAGTCTGCGATGCAGGTGTTTGAGCAGTTTAATCCTGATTTGGTGATTTTAGATGTGAATTTACCGGATGCAAATGGCTACTCGCTGTGCCAAGAAATGCAGAGCCGGACAAATGTATTTGTCTTGATGCTGACAAGCCGCACGGATGAGGCGGACAAAGTTCGGGGCTTTGCTCAAGGTGCAGATGATTACATTACGAAGCCCTTCAGTTTGGTGGAATTAGGTGGACGAGTGGGGGCAATTCTCAAACGTCAGCGAATTGTGACCACCGCAGAACAGCAGTGTCTCACGTTTGGTGGATTAATGATTGATCCGGTTCGGCGTGAGGTCAAGTTGAATGAGGAAATTGTGCCGTTGACGGCATTAGAGTTTGATTTGTTGCATTTCCTCGCAGCACATCCCGGGCGAGTTTGGCGACGGGCTGAGTTGATTCAAGAAGTTTGGGATTATGAATATGTCGGTGACCAACGTGTGGTGGACGTGCATATCGGACAAATCCGCAAAAAGATTGAAATCGATACGAGTCAGCCTGCTTTGATTCAGACGGTGCGGGGCGTAGGTTATAAGTTTGAATCGCCTGCGGTGGTCAGTTAGAGCAGCATTTGAGTCTGAGTGTGCCGGGATGAAATTCGTCCCGGCTTTGTTGTATTTGGGCGCGATCGCGAGTTTCATCATCATTTTTAATTGCAAGTCCGACTTCCGACTGCATCTTGTTTTAAGCTGGAACTAGCTTCTGTGTGAATTCCTATGGCAAGATCTGACTCTTCTCCGACCTTGAGAGAAATTGCAAACACATTTCGATTCGCGGGATGGTTTAGCTTTTGGTTTCAGTTAGTTTTAACTGTGATCTCTGGCGCAATTTTGTTATTTGCCGCCGTTTCAAATCGCAATCCTCAAGGAACGAATCCAACCACAGGGATTGGAGTTGTGCTGACCGTCTGTGGAATCTTGGTGCTGGGATTCAATATGTATTGGTCGTTAATGAAATATGTTCCGATTGGGCGGCAGCTGAGATCAGAGAATCCAGCAGCACGTCCGAAAAAGGCAGAGGCGATTCAGACGATTCGGATCGGACTGATGGCAAGTTTGGTGGGGACGTTGCTGGCGCTATTGGGGGCAGAAGCGATCGTCGGATTACTGTTTGGAAAAGCTGTGAATCAAGGATTTGCAGGGTTCGTGAACGTTGATCCAGCGAAGTTTATTCAACCGATCGATATTTTGGTGGTGCAAGCTAGTATTAACGTGATTTTGGCTCAGTTTGCTGCGATTTCGACATCGCTGTGGCTACTCAACAAAATGAGCAAGCAATAACTCAAGCAAGTACTAGCGAGCCATCCAATCAAAAATCTGATTCAACTGATCAATCGAGACAAATCCGTAGCGCCAAAGCACCATTGGCAACGTGCCTCGTTCTTGTTGGCAGTGACGCAGAGCAAGGTCGATCGAGTCGTCTGAAACTGCCAATTCGTCTTTTAGATAGTCAATGAGTTCAATCTCTGTGGATTCAGCAGGTGCTACCCAATCGATCTGTTGGAGTGCAACCTCTGAACTTTGTTGAATGGTGTCGGGGGGTAGAACCGCCATCGAAATCCTCGTCATATTGAAGTAGATGTTTTTTTAGGCTGTCGGAGCGCAGGGACATCATCCTATCACTAAAAATTCGTCCTTGTGCTGCTTTAACTGTGACTTCAGGGGGAGAATCTGAAATTTAGAATTGCCGTACCAGATGTTATACGACTAAGTTGAGGAAATTATGTCGATCGAAAGTCTGAACTTGGTAAGGGTGCTCGTTAAATATGAGACACGCTACTAGTAGCAGAAATCAATCAAACTCATCTGTCACACTCTATCCAAAGTGCCCGGAGTTGCAAATTAGACTTCAAGCTAATGATCAAAATTTCAGCTTGGCTTAATTTTTGTATAGAAGGAATTCTTTTTATTTCTTTGGAAGTTGCCGCTTTTTCTGTAGGTGCGTCAAAATGAGCCAGTCTAGGTTCAGGTCGTTAGGATTCCGTCCGAAGATATGCAACAGTCGAAAGTCGCCAAATTTTTCTTCTCCGCGATCGCAGGACTGATTTCTGTTCTCGCTATGAGTTCCCCAGCCCGGAGTGCTGAGCGGATTTTTCTGTCGTATGGCATTTTAGAGCGATCGGTTTCTGTGTCGGCGCTGGAAGCGTATGCGCGTCAGGGAGTACTTGATAGTGACCTTTACGTGTATTCGCAATATGTCGATGCAACGCAATTGGCGACATTGCGTAAGGTGTTGGTTGCAAAGGCAGACCTTAGTCCTGTTGCGGTTTCGCAATTCCTGTATACACAGCAGGGAGAGATTTTGTTACGCCGTTTGGGAGAAGTGATTCAGCCGGAATCTCGCGATACAGGATTTTTCGCGATTCGAGCGGCATTGATTTTGGCATCGGCTGATCCAGAAGGGTTGACGTTGCTGAATGTATTTCGGAGGTTTCCGACGCGAGGGATTCGGATTGATTTGCAGCGAAGCCTCCAGATTGTGGATGATTTTGGAGATTTGATTGGACGCACGAAGCAAGCTACTGATGTAGTCGCTCAACTTGCGAGCCAAGATTCTACACCTCTACCGGGGAACATTCCTGATTTAACAGCGCGAGGCGCATATGGATTTCGGCGAGACTCTTGGAGATTAGTCGATCGAACGCGCGGATTTGTGCAAGCTTTAGGGCGAGAGCGCGTATTTCCGGTGGATGTCTATTTGCCGATCGCGCGCCGTCAAGCTTTGCCAACATCGATTCCCGTGATTGTGATTTCGCATGGACTGGGTTCCGATCGCGGAACGTTCCGATATTTAGCAGAACACCTCGCGTCTCATGGATTTGCGGTTGCCGTTCCAGAACATCCCGGCAGTAATGCTAAACAGCTACAAGCTTTAGTCGATGGCATCGCCAATGAGGTCACGAGTCCGAGTGAGTTTGTCGATCGCCCGCTCGATATTAAGTATGTACTGGATGAACTGGAGCGTAGAGCCAAGTCTGATCCTCAATACAGTCGTTTGAATGTCAAGCAAGTTGGACTGTTGGGGCAGTCTTTTGGCGGCTATACGGTGATGGCATTAGCGGGTGCGCCGATCAATTTTGCACAGCTTCAGCAATCCTGTCGTCCAGATGAGATTGATCGAACCTTGAATCTTTCTCTCTTGCTGCAATGCCGTGCGGCTGCTTTACCGCCGATTAACTACAATTTGAGCGATCCACGGGTGAAAGCGATCGTTGCGATTAATCCGATCACCAGTAGTGTGTTCGGACAGGCATCTGTGAGTCAGATTAAAACACCGATTTTGATGGTAGGAGGCAATGCAGATACGATCGCGCCTGCTTTGCCAGAGCAGATTCAGCCGTTTACGTGGTTACAAACGAATGAACGATATTTGGCGGTGATTGAGCAAGGAACGCACTTCTCAGCATTAGGACAGGGGAATGATGAAGGGGTTCCGGTGCCGCCGGAAGTGATTGGAGCGAATCCCGCGATCGCGCGACGCTACATGAATGCCCTGAGTTTGGCATTTTTTCAGACCTACATTAACAATCAATCGAGCTTCCGACCCTATATTTCTGCAACCTATGCCCGTGCAATCTCCCAAGATCCGTTACGGTTAAGTCTGGTGCAATCGTTAACGCTCTCGCAGTTGGGTAGGTGATTTGCTTGTGGATGGGTTTTTGAATCTCAATAAGCCGTTTGGATTTACGTCACATGATTGTGTGGCGAAGGTGCGGAGGATTCTGGGGACGAAGAAAGTGGGACATGCGGGAACGCTTGATCCGGCAGCGACGGGCGTTTTACCGATCGCGATCGGTCGGGCGACTCGATTGCTGCAATATCTGCATCACGATAAGGCTTATCATGCGACGATTCGATTTGGGGTAACGACCACAACCGATGATTTGGAAGGCGAAATTCTGACGCAAGAAGCGGTTGCGAATCTGAGCTTAGAGAATGTGCAAGAGAAGCTCTCTTTGTTTCAAGGAGTGATTGAGCAGATTCCGCCAAATTACAGTGCGATTCAAATCGATGGCAAGCGATTGTATGACTTGGCTCGGGCAGGCAAAACGATCGAGGTTCCGGCTCGAACTGTAGAAATTTACAGCCTAAAGGTGCTGGATTGGAGAGCGGGCGAGTTTCCGGAGTTGGATCTGGAAATCGCTTGTGGGAGTGGGACTTATATTCGATCGATTGCTCGCGATTTAGGCGCAGAACTTGGCACAGGTGCGACTTTGGCGAAGTTGCTCAGAACCGAGAGTAATGGTTTTTTGCTCGCAGATAGTTTGAGGCTTGAAGACTTGCCTGCGCCTTTGATGAATTCTGAACATGCAGTTTTGCATTTGCCAGAAGTCGAGGTAGACGAAATCATTGCGCGGCGCTGGTGTCAGGGACAAAAAATTGCCTTGGGACTTGCGGCAGGAATTGTGCGGGTGAAGTGCGATCGCTTTTTAGGAATTGGGGAGGTTCGAGAAGATGGGGTGCTAGTTCCGAAGATGGTATACGAACCGATTGCTTAGAATGAGAGAACATTGATTTGCTGCGTTCTTCTATGATTTCATCGACTCCGCCAAAGCCCGTTCCCACGCATCCCGGCGATCGTTTCACGATTACGATCGCGCCGCTTTCGATCGAAGAAGTCTACAGCCAAGCAGATGACGCAGCCAATGGCGCGATCGTGCTGATGAGCGGTATGGTTCGGAACAATACTGATGGATTTTCAGTGCTGCATCTGGAGTATCAAGCATATGAACCGATGGCGATCGCGGTTTTCAAAGAAATTGCATCTGAGATTCGACAAACTTGGAAGGATGTCACTCATGTCGTGATTCATCACCGCGTTGGACGATTAGAGATTGGGGAAATCAGTGTATTAATTGCCGTTGGATGCCCGCATCGTACGGAAGCATTTGAGGCTTGTAAATACGCGATCGATACGCTGAAACATCGCGCCCCGATTTGGAAAAAAGAGTTTTACTACGGTGAAGATGGCGAGATTCGCTCTAGCTGGGTCAACTGTTGCTAGGTGATTAGGATCACCAGTGTTATAAAGATTTGACGAATTGAAGCGGGAACTCTGGGAAAGTCGTTCCTGCCTTAATTCGTCACTATGTCTTTCGACAAGCCTGCTTGGAGTGCGATCGCCAATCCCAGTGATCTGATTGCTACGAACTCCAATGAATTGTCTTGGTTCTCGATCGCTGAAAATCGCGCGGTCAATCGGGCTTCTTATATTCTCGATCGCAATACGCAAGTCATTGATATCTATGACTACGATCGCGATGGCAAGACTGATTTACTCTGGCGCGATCGTCAAAGCTACTCCTTCCTAACGAATGGACAACGAGTCGATCTTTACACCGTTAGTGACTTGAACTGGCAGATTGAGCGAGTCGGAGACTTTGATGGCGACCGCGATCGCGATATTCTTTGGCGTAATCAACGTTCTGGAGAAGTCGCATTCTGGCGCTTGAATGGCATGTCCCTCGAATCGAGCCAAATTACGACGACCATCAGTGACTTAGCATGGCAGATTACAGATGTTCAGGACTATGACAATGATGGCGATTTAGATCTGTTTTGGCGCAACGATCGAACTCATGAAAACGCGTTCTGGCAGATGAATGGCACAACCTTAGAACGCAGTATCTACATCGACTCTGTTGCAGGTTGGACATTGGAAGGCAGCGGTGACTTTAATGGAGATCGACAATTCGATCTGCTTTGGCGCAATGGGCAATCGGGACAAGTTCAGATCTGGCAAATCAAGGGCATGAGCGTCAGCAAAAAGTCTAACTTGTCGATCGCGCCTGATTTTTCTTGGGATATCAAAGGCTTGAGTGACTACAACCAAGATGGAACAACGGATATTTTATGGCAGCAATCAACGACAGGTGCAGCCGGCTACTGGGGCATCAATCAGCTTCAATTTCAGACAGTCACACTTCTAGACTTCGGAAATTTCCGCATTCAATCCTTTGAGCAAAGTTATGCTCCAAGCCCAAGCTATAGTGCAAGTTTTGGTTATGGGCTTGTGAATGCCGCGATCGCAGTTGCTACTGCTGTGAAACAAGCTCCTATGACTTCAGTTCCAGCAACGTCTTGGAGCATAGATATGCTGAATATTCCAGAAGTTTGGGCGCGTGGCTATACGGGCCAGGGAATTACGATCGCTGTGATTGATTCTGGTATTGATATCACTCATTCTGATCTCAAGTCTAATATCTGGACGAATCCAGGTGAAATTCCTAACAATGGCATTGATGACGATCGCAATGGCTTTATTGATGACGTAAATGGCTGGAACTTTAGCTTAAACAACAACGATATTTCACCTTCGAGTGCTCATGGAACTGCGGTAAGTGGAGTGATTGCTGCGGCTCAAAACAATGTTGGCATCACAGGAGTTGCTTACAGTGCTAAGTTAATGCCACTGCGGGTGACGAACGCTCAAGATAACTGGAATGGGAACTTAGCAAGAGCGATTCGCTATGCCGTGGATAATGGGGCACGTGTGATTAATATGTCGCTGTGGTGGACAGATTCCGCAGAACTCAGAGAGGCAATTGCCTATGCTGCTAGCCGCAATGTGATAACTGTGACTGCGGCATTAAATGAAGGAGCCTCTCAACCGAGCAATCCAGCGAGCTATGCAACACAGTTTGGGATTGCTGTGGGAGCTGTGAATCGAGATCGACAACTCACTGCCTTTTCAAATCGATCGGGGTCGAATCCAAAGATGAATTATGTGCTTGCACCTGGACAAGACATTGAAACAACAGTGCCAGGAAATAGCTATCAATCGGGCTGGTGGGGCACATCTCTGGCAGCACCTTATGTGTCGGGTGTAGTTGCATTGATGTTAAGCGCAAACCCAACTTTAACGCATGATCAGGTGCGTCAGATTTTGATGGAATCAGGAAATGCGATCGGGTAAAAGTAAGATGGATGTCAAATTGATTGACTCAAGCGATCGAGGTTGACGCAGGCGGTTTAGGGCAGCGAGAATTTGTCTGCGATTTCACAAACTGTAACTTGCAACTGTCTTCTGCGATCTAGAATGAGATCAAGTCGCGTTTGGCAAAGTTTAGTTATCGAAACCGTCTACGGAAACCTCCAAGGTCTAAAGAGCAGTCAACTCAAGCAGCTTCAACGGCTGTATCATCAGCGCTTACCGGGCGATCGCATCACTACAGCCGAGTTTGCTCAACGGATCGCAGCCATTAGTTCTGAAATCAATCAGCCCGTTTGTACGTATGTGAATCGTCGCGGTCAAGTGATTCGGGTTGGGGTTGGAACTTTACGCCAAACTCAGATTCCAATGCTGGAACTGCCGCGTTATGGTGCAGAGCGACTCTGTGGCATTCGTTGTATTGCGACTCAACTCAAGTCAGATCCACCGGGAGACGCAATGCTGACGGTGATGGCATTGCAACGACTAGATACCTATGTAGCATTAACGCTGACGGGAGGCGGATTTGAGCGGCGAGGTGGTGGTGCAACCGGATATGTGAAGGCGGCTTACTTAGCGCATTTAGTGCCGCATCCAGAGGTGAGTTGGACAGTCTCGCCGCCGCTAGGGTTAGACGTGGTTTCAGAGCAAGATTTTCTGGCGTTGGTTGAAGGGCTAGAAGAAGAATTTCGCCGTGAGTATATTGCTCAGCAAGTCGATCGCGATCATGATCAGGTCTTAATTGTCGGATTACAAACGGATAATAAGTCAGCGCAACGGTTTCAGACCGAGTTAGAGGAACTGGCAAGACTGGTCGAAACCGCAGGCGGCGAAGTCCTGCAAACGGTGAAGCAGAAACGCCCGCGTCCGCATCCTCAAACCGTAGTCGGAGAAGGAAAAGTCCAAGAAATTACTTTGGCAGCGCAAACGGTCGGGGCAAGTTTGATTGTGTTCGATCGTGATCTTTCCCCGGCTCAGGTTCGTAATTTAGAGATGCAGATTGGCATCCGAATTGTCGATCGTACCGAAGTCATCTTGGATATTTTCGCGCAACGAGCACAGTCTGGAGCCGGAAAACTTCAAGTGGAACTGGCTCAGCTTGAATATATGCTGCCGCGATTGTCAGGACGCGGACAAGCGATGTCTCGATTAGGAGGCGGGATCGGTACAAGAGGACCTGGAGAAACGAAGCTAGAAACCGAACGCCGCGCAATTCAGCGGCGAATTTCGCGACTTCAGCAAGAGGTGAATCAGCTTCAAGCGCATCGAGCGCGCTTGAGACAGCGTCGACAGCACGAAGAAATTCCCTCGATCGCAGTGGTCGGCTATACCAATGCAGGAAAATCGACATTGCTCAATGCTTTAACGAATGCTGAAGTCTATACAGCTGATCAGCTTTTTGCAACACTCGATCCAACAACTCGACGATTAAATTTCACCGATTCGGAAACACATGAAGCAACGCAACTGTTGTTAACGGATACCGTTGGATTTATTCATGAATTGCCACCTTCTTTGATGGATGCGTTTCGTGCCACATTAGAAGAAGTGACAGAGGCGGATGCTTTGCTGCATGTGGTGGATCTATCGCATCCGGCTTGGCAAAGTCAGATTCGATCGGTGATGCACATTCTGGGTGAGATGCCTATTACACCGGGGCCTGCACTCTTAGCGTTTAATAAAATCGATCAAGTCGATGCAGAACAATTAGCGATCGCGCGCGAAGAGTTTCCTCAAGCCGCATTTATCTCAGCCCATGAGCGACTAGGGCTGGAAACACTCAGACAGCGATTATGTCAGTTGGTTCGATATGCGATGTCAAGCTAATGTTGTAAGGTATGCAAAGCGTAAAAGTAAAACTTGTCAAGCTAGTAGACTCTGCTAAGCTACCCCGATACGAACATGAAGATGATTCAGGTTTGGATCTGTTTGCGCTCGCAGAACAAGACATTCCCCCTGGAAAGACAGCGCTGATTGGAACAGGAATCGCGATCGAGCTACCGCTCGGAACCGAAGCCCAAATTCGTCCGAGAAGTGGGTTAGCACTGAAGCATTCGATTACAGTTCTCAATACTCCAGGCACAGTTGATGCAGGCTATCGAGGTGAAATTGGAGTGATTTTGATCAATCATGGGCAAGAATCTTTCAAGGTGCTGAAGCATATGAAAATTGCCCAAATGGTCATTGTGCCTGTGATTCGCGCAGAGCTTGAAGAAGTCGATCTCTTATCCGACACTGTTCGCGGAGCAGGTGGATTTGGTTCGACCGGAATGTAAGTAGATTGCACTTTGACTCAGAAGCGGTTGCCTGTAAAAGCAGGTTGGCATGAATGGGACTGCATCCCGAAAAGTGCGTCTCGATTGTGCTTGAGTATAGTGCTCAAGTAGATTGAATCTTGTTCTGCGATCGATGATTGGTAGATGCACCTGCACAGTACTACTGAAAATGTTGCATCCAAGTTTGAATCCACTGTTGAGCTTCGGCTGTATTTTCTAAAGGAAAAGTTTGCAGAAAATCCTTATCTTCGATCGGCATGTAAGGTCCTTCTTTTAACTCAAACATGACGGTATCTGGCTCAAGCGCGATCAAAGTGTGAAACATGCCTTCTCCAAGTTCTACTCCTCTAGTCGTTCCAGTTGCGCTAATTTTCTCGGTATGAATGACTTCTCCGGATTCATCTAAAATCAGAATACCGATCGCGCCTTGCAACACTAGAAAGAATTCAAAGCCACTCTTACCTTCTGGGCGAACATGGCGGTGTGGGCGAACATAAGTTCCAGGCTGCAAAACATTGAGAAAGCGTTGAACAATGTCGCTATGCTCATGAAAATTGTAGTTCTTGCGATGGCGAGGACTCGTGCGGGCTTGTTCAGCGATCGCATCCATCAAGGGTTGAGTCAGGCATTTAATGGGTAGGGTCATGATCGAAACCTATAAATCGCAATTCCAAATCAGTTGGGGAGTAGTTCTCTGGATTAGCTCCCTACTCCCTACTCTTCTTAGCCTCTACACCTCAAACCGGATTGCTATAGAACAATCAAAATGACACCCGATCGTTGCTCCACAGATGGTAAACGTGAAGCTTAGCTAAACTGCTGTGCATAGAATCGTGCATATCGTCCGCCTTCTGCGAGCAATTCTGTATGAGTTCCAGACTCTACAACTCGTCCTTTCTCCATGACCAGAATGCGATCGACGCGTCTCACCGTCGCTAAACGATGCGCGATGATAAACACAGTTCGACCTTGCATAATGCGTTCTAAAGCTTCTTGAACCAAAGCTTCGGATTCTGAATCCAACGCTGAAGTTGCTTCGTCGAGAATCAAGATCCGAGGATTGAGCAGCACCGCCCGCGCGATCGCTAACCGCTGCCGCTGTCCTCCCGATAAATTTACTCCTCGCTCACCGACCCAAGTTTCATAGCCATCGGGGAATTGACTAATAAACTGATGAGCATTGGCAATCTTGGCAGCTTCTCGAACTGCATTCATATCAAAATCGAGTTGTCCAAAGGCGATATTTTGCGCGATCGTTCCCGTAAACAAAATCGTTTCCTGCGGCACAATCCCGATTTGATGCCGCAAACTTTTCAGCGAGACATCGCGAATGTTCGTACCATCAATCCAGATTTCTCCTGCTTGAGGATCATAAAATCGTGGAATTAAATTCACGAGCGTCGTTTTACCCGCACCCGATGCCCCCACTAAAGCCACCATTTCGCCCGGATAGACTCGCAGACTCAAATCTTGCAGAACAGGACGATCCGGACGATAGGCAAAAGAGACATTCTCAAATTCAATTCTCCCGGTCACAGAAGGCAGAACTTTGGCATCGGGTTGTTCCACGATCGACGGGTTAATCTGCAACAGTTCAAACACACGATCGACCGAAGCCTCTCCCTGCTTAAACTCGTTGTAGTTCAATGTCACTGTGCTAATCGGCTCAAACAACATCGCGACCGCGACCACGAACGCAATGAATTCACTGCCCGTCAAGTTTCCTTGAGAGATTTGCCAACTGCCCACTAACAAGAGCGCGAGAATACCCAGTGCATCTAAGAATCCTTGAACTGGGTATTGAATCGCTCTCAAACGTTCTGTCGCGTATCTGGCTTGACGATTGCGTTCTGAACCTCGGCGGAATTGTTCGATCGCATAATCCTCCGCTGCAAAGGCGCGCACTAATCTCACGCCACTTAACATCTCTGTCAGCAACGCCGACAAGTCTGAAATCCGGCTCTGGCTCCGATACGACAACTTCCGCATCTTCTCGCCAAACCAAGCCGTTAATCCAGCCAGCAACGGAGCCACGATCAGCGTTGAAAGCGTCAACTGCCAATTGAAATACAGCATCGTAATCAGCGTCACAACGAGCTTCATCGCATTCGGCACAAACTGGCTAAAGAGCTTCTGAATTACCTCACCAATGCGATCGACATCTTCTGTCAATCGATAGGTCAGATCTCCAGTCTGCACCGTTTCAAAATAAGCGAGACTCAAGCGTTGAATATGAGAAAACGTGCGATTTCTCAACTCCATCGCAATACTCAACGAAGCTTTGGCAATCAGCGTTTCTTGACCGTATTGTGCAAGTTTTTGGCTTCCCCAAATCAAAATCACATAGCCAGCGGTTTCCGCAATTGCAGCAATTCGCCCCTCGCTGATAAACCGAGACATTTTTTCTGACAAAAATGCCATGGCGGGCCAAGTCACAGCAAAAATGACCGCACACATCAAGGCATAAACGATCGTGCGCCATTGGGGGCGAAGATAAGCGAGAAGTTGCCAGTAGTTAGAACGTTTTTTCAAGATCGATTTGACTTGTGTTCCTGGTAGATGTGAATGTGAGAGAGCAAAAGTGAACTTGCAATCATAACGATTAATAATTAGAAGGATCGGCACCAGCGATTGATCTACATCCGGAGTGACTTTTCCGAGCGAGTATTCTATCACCGTCCGTCTAAATGTCCAATCCCCTTATCAGATTAAACGAAATAAAGGGACAATCGCGCATTGCTCCTATCCTCGCAACGATTGAAGTCAAGGTTCGCACAATAAGTCGAAATCGCGTTGGCACGATCGCTTGATGCCTGGGCTTGTGATCTAAACGGTTGTGCTGAGACAATCTGCTCAAAAGCTAGGAGCCTTATTTCTGGAAGAGTTTACGCCTGAATCTGTTCCCCGTCTCATCTCAAAATTGCGGCACAATTCTAGAGATACCCATGCCTTATTGGGAAGCCTTTCGATGTCGAATTAACCAAACCACAAAGGCGATGACTAAAATGCCGAGAACAATCTTAGAAACAGGCGCAAGATATTCATCCACCAATTCATACTGGTCGCCCAAAACATACCCAACATACGTTAAAGCGGCAGTCCAAATCGTTGTCCCGATCGTGGAATACACCAAAAACGGCATGAGTCGCATTCCACTTAACCCCGCAGGGAGCGAGATCAACGTGCGAATGCCGGGAACGAGTCGCCCAAATAAAACGGCTTTGGTTCCATGTTTATAAAACCAACGATTGACTTTATCAATGTCTTGACCGGTTACGCCGATCCATTTGCCATAGCGATCTGCCAGTTCTCGAATTCGCTTCTCGCCGATCAAAAGTCCACCATAGTACCAGAGCAGCGTTCCTAAGATTGTCCCCACCACACCAGCCAGCACGGCATACTGAAAGTTCATATCTCCTTTCGAGACAGTGAATCCAGCTAGCGGCATGATCAGCTCGGACGGAATCGGCGGGAATAGATTTTCCATGAACATGAGAAATCCGATTCCGATGTATCCCAGCGACTGCATTGTACTGGTAATCCATACAGCTAAAGCTGAACTCATTTAAGGTGACTCCTCTGTCTCGTAGGTTTCCGTGCGCGGACGATCGCACAGGTTCATGATATGAACTTTTATGAAACTTTTACGAACAAGTTCGAGCCAATCCGCACAGGTTAGATAGAACTTCTCCAGTCCTTTAAATTCAAAAAACCGACGCTAAACTCAGCCAACGCGTAATATTTTCAGGCAGTTCAGTATTCAACCGCATGGGTAACTCTGGCTTCGATAGAGATCGCGCATAATCCGGGGTTAAGAACGGCTGATAGGTTTTGGCAGCAGGAGTCGCTTGTTGCACAAATGCCAAAGTGACCCCTTGCAACAATCGCCGCAATGGTTCAACTTCCTTGCCCCTGCGCTCTTTGACTAACGTTCCTTGCGCCACGGCTCCACTGAAATTGCCGGGATCGCTCACACTGAGATGGGTTGTCCCAATCGCCGTTAATAAATACTTCGGAGTCGGTAATTGCAAAAAGGGTTGAAGCTGCTGCGTAAATGCTGGAGCTAACCGATCATCGGTACTGGTCAAGATCATCGTTGGCGTAGCTACAGATTTTAGACCTTCCTTACCAAAAATTTGCCCGATCGCCGGGTTGAGCGCGATCGCTTGCACAATTCTTGGATCTCGAACACTGATTCGGTTTTGGGGAAGTTCAGCCGCTGCACATTGCAGCCAATCCGCTGGAACCCGCTCTAATAGACCACTTTCTCGACAGAAATCGCGTAATTCATCAATCCGCAACTCAGCCCCAGCCAGCGCCAACGCTTCATACCCCCCCAACGAATGCCCAATCATTGAAACTTTTTGAGTATTGAGTTTCCCTTGTAGTTCGCCCGGTTGTTGATTCAATTCCGCAAAGCGATCGAGCAGAAAACTCACGTCTTTGGGGCGATCAATAAACTCAGTTCCAGGCACTAAGCGATCAGGATTCAAAGCGGGCAGTGCTCCACCACGCGTGACAAACGGATGCTCGATCGCGGCGACTGTAAATCCATGCGATGCCAAATGTCGAGCCAGATATGTTAAAAACTTCCGATTTGCCTCAAACCCTGGCGCAATCACAATCAAAGGCGCTTGAGGGTTGGTCGAACTCCAATACAAATCCACAGGCAATTGGCGATTCCGTTGATCATCGAAGAATGAAAAAAACTGTTCTCGAACCGGCTGATTTCCAGGCGCGGATGGATCAAGTTCAGCGCGAAATCCTGGATTGCCCGCTGGCAAACTATTCGTTAATAGCGATTGAATCCCTTGAGTTTTCCAGTAGGAAAAATTCAACTGAGACGCGATGCCCAGCGCTTGGGTGACATCGATCGTCACCGTATCTTGTGGAATCGCTTTGATCACCCCAATTGCATCGAGTTGATTTGCCTGCCGAGCTGCTAACCAAAACCCCGCTTGCAGCGTTTCTAAACTTAATTCTGGAGCAGCTTGTCGGATCGAATTTAAAACCTGCTGCCCCGATGGAGACTTTAACAAGTCTTCAACAATCCGCGTGCCCAAGTTGGGATCAAGCTCTAATCGACTCGTTAAAGCTTTGCGAAATTCAGGAGTCAGAATTGCAGTATAAAGCTGAAGCGATGTAGAGACTTTTCCACTTTGAGCAAACTGTTCTAAATCCGCAACCTCAATTGATTGCTCAAACGGTCCAAATCGCAAATTTAAACGTTCAGCAGCGAAACTAGGAGCAACAGCTGACAGGGCTAGGGCTGCACCCCACATAAAACTATGACCGAGTGTTTTCAGGGAGACGAATCGCTTCACGGTAAGACTTCCTATACCAGCTTGTGTGCGCTATGTTCGACTTTAACCCCGACTTAAATCCTCTGCCAAAGTTCCTAATTATTTACGCTTCACGAGTCACTACTCTGAAGCCGAGCGCACATCCCGCTCTGTGCGCACCCAAGTTTTCTGCGGACGCACTAAAAACTTCAGATACACCGGAATCTTCCACAATATGTACATTGGAACTGTGATCAGGTCGCGCAGCGATAAATCGTCGCGCCCAAACTTTGCCCAAGCTCCAAAAACTGTCCCTGCAAGACAAGCTCCAGCCGCGATCGCAATCATTCCAGGGAACCAATGCCCACTGATCCAACCCCAAAACAGCGTAATGGCACTGATTGCCAACCAGCTCATGACATACAGCGATAAGGGCGGGACACTCAGCTCTAGAGCAACTCCTAGCGCATCCAAATTTCTTCGCTGAATTGCACTCTTGATTAAGACTGGAACAAAGGTGGTGATCGCTTGCAAATGTCCATGCTCCCATCGGGTGCGTTGACTTTCACCCGCACGGCTATTCTGCGGCAGCACCCCCGTTACTCGTGCCTCTGGACAATAAAGGGGGGCAAATCCAGCGATCGTTAAATCCACACTGACCTTCATATCTTCAACGATATGACCGCTCGCTAAACTCACGGCTTGAATCGCTGCCCAAGGAAACGCCATCCCTGTCCCCGTTAATAAACACGGCAGCCCAAGATGAGTTAATCCGAGCGGTCGCACCAGATTTTTGAGCGTGAAAGCAAATGCGGCAACAGAGTGTTTAGCCGTCGCTTGAGGCGGTTTCTGGAGTAAATAGGTCGCCTGAACCGGTCTGCCCGTTGCCATCACTGTATCGACTAATTGTTCGATCGCGCCTGGCTGCACCTGACAGTCTGCATCCACTACGATCACGACATCAGGTGGATCTGCAGCTAGATGCGTTGTGCCATAGTCCAAAGCATATCCTTTGCCACGCCGGAGTGTGTCATGGCGCTCTAGTACAGTCACACCCATCGATCGAGCAAGTTCGGCAGTTCGATCCGTGCAGTTATCTGCAATAACAATCAGCTGATCTTGAGGTCGCTTTTGTGCTGTTAAGGTTTGCAGCGTCTCTGCAATTTCAATTTCTTCGTTGTGAGCAGGGACTAAGATCGCCACCCGCGCAGATGAAGACGACGGATAAGCTGGCTCGATTCGCCGTGCGAACACAGCAGCCAGAGTTTCTAACAATGTCCAGCAGCTCAGCCCCAAGAAAAGAGCTGCAACTCCCAAAAAACAGGCACTCAGCATAAATACAAAATCAAGAAGATCGGTGTGGTTACGGTCAGATGATTTGCCGCAACCCTTTCACATCTACAGAGAATCTGAGACTATTTTGTCAGTAACGAACGGACTGAACGAGCACCTTCTCCCCGTTCCGAAACCTGCTCACGCGGGCTGGTGTAGTAGAAGTAGCTGTCCGGCTCATAACGCACGTTGACTCCATTCGCAACCAGGCCTAGAATATTTGGCTCAGAGCGATCGAGTAAAGATTTAGCAGCAGAGATGCTGCCAGCATCAGCTACGCCCGGACGAACTGTGATCAAGACGCCATCCGCCATTTTGCCTAGGACAGCCGCATCTGCAGTTCCCGCTAGGGGTGGCGTATCAAACAGGACGTAATCATAATCCTTAGCAATCGTTTCTAACAAGGTCGTCATTGCTTCAGAATCCAAAATTGCCAGGGGATTCGGTGGCATGACACCCGCAGTCAGAATCGAAAGATTGTTCGTAATCGGCTTGACTGCTTGGCGCAGTTCGCTCTGATCGACAACCACGTTACTCAACCCAACCGAGTTGACAATGCCCCACAAGTGATGCTGCGAGGGATTTCGCATATCGGCATCGACGAGCAAGACTTTGCGACCCGACTGTGCCATCGTAGCGGCTAAGTTGGCTGCTACTTCAGACTTACCTTCACGGGGTACCGCACTGCTGATTACGATCGTCTTCACTTTCTTGTCGAGACTCATAAACTTCAGATTGGCTTGCAGCATCTGATAAGCTTCATGAATCATCGATCGCGGTGAAGTCATTGCAATCACCCGTGGCGAAATGTCATCGGCACTCGGCGAAACGATCGTTGGCGTATCACTGGTTTCAAACTTCGGAACTAACCCCAACATTGTGTAGCCGTATTGCGCTTCGGCTTCTTTGACCGTCTTCAGCGACTTGTCCATCATGTCTCTAAAGAATGCTGCCGCAACTCCCAAGAGCAAGCCGATCATTGTGCCTGCGGCTAAGAGAATCAACCGCATCCGTCCGGTTGGCTGTGTCGGAACAAGCGCGTTTTGTAGCACACGGGCGTTGCCAACTTGCTGATTTCTTGCAACTTGAATTTCTTGCAAGCGGCTTGTGAGATTCTCATAAGCCTTCTGTGCTAAGTCTTGCTTACGCTCTAATTCGCTTTGCTGTTTCACTAATGTTGGGGTTGCTGCCATGCGACTGCGGAAGCTTGACTGCAATCCAGCAAGCGTTCCTACACGGCCCTCTAACCCTAATTTTTGCGACTGCAGAGTGGCTAGGCTCTCTGCTAATTTCCGCTTGATATCGCCGACTTGTAGCGCACCAGGAGCAACTTGCACACTTGCTCCGACTGCTTCGCTCACCCGAGATTGCAGTAGTGCATTCAAGTCTTGCTCTTGTTGCTGCAAGGTCTGAATTTGCGGAGTGGTGCTCTTGAAGCGAGCTTGCTCAGTGACCAAACGAGTTTGGACTTGTTGCAATTGGCTCAAGGCTTCTTGAACTCCAGGCGACTGGCTGAGTGAAGCGAGATCGATTGCTTGCCCTGTCTCTAACCCTAACTGATCGCGCACGACTTGCTCTTGACGGGCGACATCTGCTAACTGCGATCGCGCTTGGTTTAGCTGATCTTGTAGGAGCGAGAGCGAATTAATATTTGCAGCGGATTCGCGTTCTAAATCTACAATCTGATTTTGAGTTCTAAATAGGCGTAACTCTTCAGAGGCTTTTTGCAACTCTGCTTCCGCTCGCGGCAGTTGGCTTTCAATAAAGCGACCTGCTTTATTTGCTTCTTCTTGGTTCGTCTTCAGATTATTGTCGATGTAAGCCTTCATGATCTGGTTGACCACGTTTGCTGCCATCTCTGCGTCATTATCGCTGTACTTCAAGTTGAGAATGTCCGTTGTTGGCACTGCCTCAACCTTGAGCTGCTTGCTGAGTTCCTCGGGATCCATCGGACGACCCTTGGAGTTTTTCAACTGCAGAGTATCGATCACACGCTGCAAGATCGGATACGACGTAACGACAACCGCTTGCGTGTCAAGCGGGTTACCCTCGCGCTTGAGCGATTCCAGTGTCCCGACTTTTTCACCGACTCCGGTTAAAGAGGTCGTGCGGTTTGACTGAACTAAGAGTCGCCCGTTTGCTTCAAAGCTAGGACGTTGCATCGAAGTAGCTAGCCCAACCAGCCCAACGGTTGCTGCAAGAACAGTAGCAGCAGTTAACCAACGGCGTTTCAGGATAAGCCAATAGTTTTGAAGATCGAAGTCTTCAGAATATTGCTTGGTCTCCATTTTCATGCTTGTCATAAAGGGGAATTGAGGAATGAGGGACTCATAACCTGGGGAACATAGGAAGCCGAAAACTGATGGCGCTGAGAATGATTTGAGAAGCAAACAGGATTCGGTTGAGATGCAAGCCTGAAAATATTCGGCTTTGAGTTCAGTCAACCGATACGACTTTGAGCGCAGCTTTTTAAGTACAGTTTCGCTAGATGGTATCGCGTTCGGATCACCTTGTCAGCCTTTCTCCCATAACTATGCCATAACTTAGCCTTCAAAAAGGTGAGATTAAGGATTTGATATAGAAAATATGCTGAAATGCATCCGTAGTCTCCCTAGATTGTTTTCATTAATGATCGTGATTTTTTATGCGATGCAGTGGTCGGTTCGGATGCCCAGGGGTTTTGATAATTGCGAAAGCGCTGCTGAAGAATCAGCCAGAAGAACGGCAGGTCGTGAACGAGATACCGTTTCCAAAGTCGCTTCGGTTCACACAGAATCCGGAACAACCATTCCAGTCCTACATCACTCATCCAGCGAGGAGAACGCTGGATTGTGCCAGCTTCAAAATCGATCGTCGCCCCAATCGCGAGAAAGGTTTTGACATTCGGAAGCTGATCTTTATAGTTTGTGAGCCAGAGTTCCTGTTTCGGTGCGCCAACCCCGATCGCTAACACGGTTGCGCCAGAACGATTGATCAGGTCAATGATGGCTTGGCACTCTGCTTCGTTTCGCTCGAAACCGAAAGAAGGAGAATGAGCCGCAACAACCATGTTGCGACCAACCTTGTCGTTAATTCGAGTTCGGGCAACCTCTGCAATGCCAGGAGCAGCCCCAAGAAGGAAAATTTTGACGCTGGGGTCGTTTTGATAGTACGTGTAGAAAGCTGGAAACAGATCAGAGCCAGAGATTTTTTCTTGCACCGGGGTTCCTAAAAAATAGGAGGCATATACTAACACACGACTATCACAGACTTTGAAATCCGCCCCTTGATAGGCACGGTAGAATTCATAGTCATGCTGTAACTTCATGAGATGATCCACATTGGGTGTAAAGACTGTCCCGCCAAGCCGCAGCTTTTCGAGTAGCTCAATCATCGTGAGGTTGTGGATTCCAATGTTAAGAAGGTGAACCTGTCTCATTACTTTGCCCGAAAGATCTCTACTACGGCTTGCCCAATGGAGAGCTAGAGCCTGTGCACCGAAATATCTGTCCCAGTTGGGAGACATATTTCGGTGATCTGCTGATTTGCACCCGTATCAAGTTGAAAAAACAACACACAAGAAGCCCAGCTGATTCAGAAGTTATTTTGAGCAGTTGCCCTATCGAACTCCGAGGCGGCTCTGTATGTAATCTAAGTGGCTTTCTGAAGGTGCGTCTACTCGCTTTACTGAATCTTCACGCGACTATTAAGGGATTATTCGGTTAGGGAACCGTGGAACTACGGAACATGTTTCTAATGAATCTGTGAAGTTGTTAATCATCTGTTACACAAAGACAACACACGAAGCGCTCTAAAAGTTTTGCTGCGCCTGATCGTATTGAGCTAAGCGGTTTAGAGAGAAGCTATCTTCTAATTTGGAGCAACATACTTCAATCAATTGAACGATTAACAACAAATTCATTAGCAGAATTTTTCTATGAATTTGATACAAAATAGGCTCAAGATTTAGCGATCTCACCAATAGAGATTTTGATAATTTCTCATCATATTACTGGATAAAATCTGACATAAATCCATGAAACTATCTGTCTATTTATTAACAGGCCTGCTTTTGAAATATCACAAGACTTAGATTCTAAACACCTGATTTACTAATTTAGACGTATATAGACTTCTAGTCCAACGAAGATGATATGCATTTACGCCATCACTACATGAACTATTTTATCGTTCTAATGATTTGAGACTAGGTTTTTTAGGGCGTTACCAATTTACAAAAGAATGGATTTACGTTGTTCTAAACTAGAAGTCTTTCAGCGTGGGCGCAAGTTGCGCTGTTATAAAACAAACAGAATTATATTGAAATATATCTAAGATCGTCAATTTTCAGCTTAAATAAAACCTGAATCTTATCAACGCTATTTTTTAGGAATGTATCATTTATTCTCAAGGAATAGTCTAGCTTGCAATACCAGAATATCTTGCAAGTAGAATTGGTGCATTATGATAATTTAGCCATGCTTTAGGGCTAATTTTATCAATGTCAGAACTGGGCATTTGAACCATTTTACGAGCGCTCTATTGTAGATTACGTGAATGCACTGAACAATATCTTTTTCGCTCTAAAAGTCCAGATTTTCTTCATTGATGCTTTACGAAGGCTTGCCGCACTCTAGGCTATGGTCTGGCATACCCAACTACATGAGCGACTCAATTCGATTGAGAACTTTCTACCTCCTTGGATATAGGCAGAGTTTTTTCAACGAGAGTATGGAGCCATAGCAATGCTTTTTCGGCTGAATCGCTTGGGGAGTGTTCGATCTAGAATCACACGATCGAGCTTCCTTTCAACAGTTCAGGTTGCAGTAGTGAATTCTAGGCTTGGCAGTATGATGGGCTACTTAGACGTTGCTACTTCCCGTGGAAATTTGTAGATCTGACCGAGATCGATAAGAACCAGCAGACTATATGACTTCAGAGAGAAGACGCGATCGCTTCGCAAAACAAAGCCCCCTAATAGGCGCGGCTGAATCACCTGTTAGGGGGTTATATTGCTATATATTAATATGCTTATGTAGGGCTATTTAGTAATGGGAGCAGCAGGAGCAGCCATTGCTGCTTCTAGGTTCAACACATCATCAGATGTCCCTACGGGAACAGCTTTTGGCTTAAGGATTTTGGCAGGAATCCCAATGGCAGTTTCTCCAGCTCCAATATCTTTGAGAACTACTGCATTGGCTCCAATACAAGCATCATCTCCAATCACAACCTTTCCTAAAATCTTCGCCCCTGCTCCGACATTTACCCGATTTCCCAGCTTCGGGGCTTCGTAGGCGCGATCCAGATAACGATTGCCTAAGGTACAGCCTTGGCGAATAATGCAGTCATCTCCAATTTCACAATTTCCATGAATGACGATCGCACTTTGATGCTCGATCACCACTCTTCGCCCTAGCTTGGCACTGTAAGGTAACTCAATGCCGTAATGGTTGCGAACTTTGCGAAAGAGCATACGGTAGAGCACACTCAGCGGAGCACGCAAGGCAAGAGGCTGAATTTGCATTCTCCAAACCCCGAAGCGGTAAACGGCAACGGCTCGAAATCCGGGTTTTGTCCAGTCACGCCCATGGGCATTCCAGTCTTCGACAATCTGTTGCCACAAGGTTAGGGAGTCGGGTGCATTGCTCATGGATTGGGGCTCTTGTCTACGGGTAGGGTGAGTCATTGAGAAGAAACGATCGAGAGGAAACTATTGAGAAGATTGCACAAGTGGAACAATCAGATCACGGGTTTCAGTCAAACCCCTTTCTACAGCAGGCTTTGCAGTCATATCTTTAAAGAGATTGGCAAGCTTCTGCGCCTCGATCGCCACATCGTGCTGCTCCAGCACTCGTGCTGCTCCAGTTTGCCCCATTTGAGCTAGGACTTCGGCAGGAAGTTCGATCGCAGTTTTAATTGCAGTGGTGAGTTCTGCGATAGAGCCTGCAGGAACTAGCCAACCGCAATCATTCGGGATGACCAATTCAGGAATGCCTGCGATATAGGTACTAATCACAGGTCTGTGTAAGGCGAGTGCTTCCATTAAGGCAACAGGTAGCCCTTCTGCAAAACTCGGAAGAACTAAAGCACGCGAAGCGAGAATGTGTTCGCGCACTGTTTCGCCACTTGCCCAGCCTGTAATTTCGACGTGATCTTGAAGGTTTCCTTCAGCGATCAAAGCTTCAATTTGAGGACGTAAGGGACCATCTCCTACAAGCACTAGCTTAATTGCAATGCCTGCAGCCACGATCGGCTTAATCGCTTCAACTAAAAGCAGTTGCCCTTTCGCTTCACAGAGTCGTCCGACACAGACGATTCTGGGTTCTGAAGGAATAGGAGTGGCGTCTGTGAAGAAAGACCGATCGACTCCACAATGCACAACTTGAATCTTGTCCCATTGCGATTGATCGCACCAGCGATAAAGCTGGCTTCTGCTAAATGAACTCACCGTTGCGACGAAAGAGGAACGCTGAACCTTTTCGACGATCGATAAAGACTGAATCATGTCGAATTCTTCAGGTCCGTGGATTGTGAAGCTGTAGGTTGGACCACCTAGGGCAGTGCACAGCATCGCAACGGTCGTTGAATTCGTGCCGAAATGGGCATGGATATGCTGAATACCGTCTGCTTGAAACCAGTCGTTTAGAACACAAGCTTCAGCCAAATAAATCAAATGGCGTAAGACTCCGCGATCGGAGCGTCGCCCAAATTTTACAGCGAGCTTAAGTGCCTGGAGAACTTGATGAGGACGAGTGACGATTGCGGCTGCCAGACTCTTCAATAATGTAAATCCACCGCTCTCTAAAACTGTGCGGGTGAGCGCCAGTTCTTTTTGATCTTCGTCATCTACGAGTTCTGCATGACAGGAGCGGATGGCATACCGACCGACCGAAATACCGCTAGCTTCGACTCCGTGAATCTCACGCCGAATGAAACTGTGACTGACTTTCGGATACTGATTCACCAGATATGCAATTTTAGTCATATCATTTTTCATAAGACTTCAGAGTGCAACTTACGGATAGGAAATTAGTCTCAGTATAAGAACGGAGCATATTTTCACAATTCTTTGAGCTTACTCTTTTTCATTCTTTGCTGGAAGTCATGGAATTGTGAAGGAGCGATGAAAATATTGAACCACGCCATGGAATAGCACTGAAACGCTGCGAATGTGATCTAGGTCTACCGATAAGATTGATTCATCTGTTCATGGTTAAAAGGTTCTAATCACGATTACTGTAAATACAAATATAATTTTTTTGAAGTTAATTTACTGTCATCCTAATTACATACCGCAACGATTGATGGATGGGGCGATTTATAGATAGAGCAGCAATCTATCAAATCCTAAAAGTTATAGATTGTTACTCGTGACTGTGCAGGGCTTGTAATCATTAACTTGGACAAAGTTGAGCGACTTAAGATCATGTTGGAAAAAATTGGGGTAGTCGCGATCGGCAGAAATGAAGGAGATCGACTGGTGCGATGTCTGAAATCCTTGGTCGCCCAAATGCCAACCGGAACATTGATCGTCTATGTGGATTCAGGATCAACCGATGGCAGCGTTGCATTTGCGGAGTCGCTTGGAGTTCAGGTTGTCAATTTGGATTTATCGATTCCGTTTACGATGGCGCGGGGGCGCAATGCTGGATTCCGGCATCTGGTCGCCCAGGTTCCAGATCTCAAATATGTGCAATTCATTGATGGCGATTGCGAACTCGTTGAAGGATGGATCGAGACTGCGATCGCGGCATTCGCGAGTGACGCAACATTCGCGATCGTGTGTGGACGACGGCGAGAGCGATTTCCAGAGCGATCTGTCTATAACCGTTTAGCTGACATGGAGTGGAATACGCCTGTGGGAGAAGCAGAAGCCTGTGGAGGCGATGCTTTGATACGGGTCGAAGCGATCCAAGCCGTGGGCGGATATAACGAAACCCTGATCGCAGGTGAAGAGCCTGAGATGTGTGTGCGCTTGCGGAAATTGGGCTGGAAGATTCAGCGAATCGATGCCGAAATGACGCGACATGATGCCGCTATGCTGGAATTTCGGCAGTGGTGGAAGCGTTCAGTTCGTGGCGGTTGGGCAATGGCAGCGTGGACAGATTTACATGGGTCGCCACCTGAACGGTATATGGTGCGCGAAAATCGCAAGCACTGGGGCTGGGTCATGGGACTGCCGCTAGTTGCAATCGGGCTAGCGTATTTTACGTCAGGGCTAAGCTTGCTCGCCTTTTTGGGCTATCCGTTGCTGTGCTGGAAAATCTATCGCTATCGTCTGAGTCGGGGAGATTCGGCATCTGATGCGCGATCGTATGCAGGATTTTGTGTGTTAGGAAAATTTCCTGAATCGATTGGACAGTTTAACTATTGGTCAACTAAGCTACGTGGTCAACAAGCTAAGTTAATCGAGTATAAAGAGCCTGCGATTTAAGCAAAGTCTGAACTGCGATCGCGCTTTGGAACAGACTAAAGTCATCGAATTGAACGTTAGATCAAAACAGCGCGGCTCCATTCATGAATGGAGCCGCGCTGTTGCAAGAGAGGCGATCCGTTCTCAAGTTTGAGACTCAGAGAACTGTCGCAACTGTGAAACTTCTGGAACTCGTTCACGTTCATCCTCAAACGCTGGCACTTTCTGCTTCACCGTCAGAATGGTAGCAACAAACAAAACCCAGTAGATATTTGCCAACCGCAACATGTAGCTCTCGGTGACATTATTTAGCGCTAGAAAGGTCAAAAAGCCCAACGCCCAAAGATGCTCTGGATGCTTAGACCCATACGCTTTCATTAGAGCCATCACAAACCCAATCACATAGCAGATTAAAAACAGCGCTAATCCAACCAAACCAACATCTAGAGCGACTTCAATAAACCCATTGTGAGCGTGAGGTGCATTAAAGCTCTGGGACAGATAATAACCAATCGCCTTTGGATACGGGCTTTCAGGCGACCAGAACGCACTGCGACCAAAGCCGAACCAAGGGCGATCCCACAAGCGATCAAGCGCAACTGACCAAATGTAGGTTCGTCCCGTCAACGTTGGATCTCTTCCAAATGCTTTAAGCAACTCAGTCCAATTCGATAAGACTCCAACCACAGTCGAACCTAAGACTAAAACTCCCAAACTTCCAAGCACGATCGATTTTCTCCCTTGCCATCGGAAGTTTCGATAAAATGTCATCATGGCTAACATCGCGACACCCAAAAGCAAAGCCGTTCTGGAGGTCGAGAGCAGAATCAGTGCAGTTGCTCCAGCAATCCCAATCCATTTGAGCCAGCGATCGCGCGGATGTTCAATCGGCAGCGCAAAGAACGACACCATTGCGATCACCATCATGCTGCCAAAGGTGTTTTTGTAGTCGTAAATCCCTTTCCACGCCCCAGGGTGATCGACAAGATGTTTTCCAATCGAGGGTACGCCCAAGGCAAGCGCAGCACTTGCTAGTCCCCCGATCGCAAATGTCATCGCGTAAAGTTTCACCTGCTGAGTCAGTGAAAACCGAGTAGCGATGTACAGCCCAAAGGTAGTCATTTGGAGCACTTCTCGATTGGCGAGGAGCGTCCATTGGGGAAAGTCTGACCAGGCAAAAGAAAAAAGAACGAGTCCGATAAAGAGCCACAATATCCAATCTCGCTTCACTGTGATGATGGCGCGCTTGGCATTGAGCATCACTAGTAAGGTACTCACTAACCAGATGAAGTACCGTATGGCGGTCATCACAATCACTGGAACAGGACCAGATGTGGTTCCATCCTCACTGCCTCCCAAGGCAAGACCGCCTGTAAAGAAGGTTAAGCCGAAGATGACGAAACAGGTTTCAGCAAACAGAAGCAGCTTTTTCACGTCTCAGTCTATGGATTGAATGCAATATCTCGATCGAGACCTGCAATGAGTTTAAAGGGTCTTGCTCCTCAAAATCACATTCGACACCCGAAATCCGGAGAATCTTGACACTGCCTTACCAATTATGAGGAATTCAACAACCGTAAAACTCCGGAGTTTGATCACCGAAAAATCTGATAAAAACCTTTCACAGTAGTAATTTCAATGATCAGCACAAGCTAACTTTACACAAATTAAACATTCTTTGATGCAAACCTAATGATCCCGGGTTTTTACATAGATTTTCTGCAAAGTTGATCGGAGTTTACAGAATCAACTTGTCCCCTAGCGTATATTCTACGTGTTCTTCCGCGCCGATCTTGAGAGCAAACTTGTGCTTTAAAGAACAAAAAGGAACAGTCGGATTGATGGGCATTTCCCGAGATGTTCATCTTCGTCTTTTCTATACGGAATGAATAGTGCTACTCACTTTATCTTTAGGTGCATTGAAGTAATTTTCGCAACATCGTTGTGAAGAAAGCTTTGCTCTATCGGAGTGAGTGTGATTGAAAGGATTCGATTTGGCAACGGAGTAGTTAGTGTGAACGTCAGTGACCTCAGAGCTTTGAAAGATAATCTGGTTATCGAAACTGATCTATGTATTGTGGGAAGTGGTCCAGCAGGACTCTCAATCGCGAAAGAGTTTGTAGGAACGAATGTTAAAGTTGTGATTTTAGAAAGCGGGGGCAAGTCAGAAGAACCTGAAACGCAAGCGCTGTATGAAATTGAAAATATTGGTGCGCCGCGCCAACTCAATCAAGATGTAATCCGCTCTCGAATTTTGGGCGGATCGTCTCATATTTGGACAGGTCGGGTGGCACCGTTTGATGAATTAGATTTTAAGGAACGATCGTGGGTTCCTTACTCAGGTTGGTCAATCTCTCGTCGTAGCCTCGATCCTTATTTAGTCCGAGGCGGCGAGAATCTGGGGATTGGTCCTCACTGTTATGATGAGCGGCTTTGGGAAAGATTTAGAGTCAATCGCCCTGCTTCGCTGAATACATCAAAGGTGCAGCCTGTGTTCTGGCAGTTTAGCAAACATGTGACAAACCGCCATGAACCAATGCGATTTGGACAAGACTTTATGCCGGAGGGCGCGCCTAATATCCAGTTGATTCTGCACGCGAATGTCACGCATCTCAATACGAATCAAGCTGGAACGAAACTGGAATCGGTTGAAGTTTCGACACTAGAAGGGAAAAAAGCCTGCGTGAAAGCTCGAGCGATCGTGCTTGCCTGTGGTGGAGTCGAAAATGCCCGGCTCATGTTGGCATCGAATCGGATTGTGCCGCATGGCGTTGGTAATCAAAACGATCTCGTTGGGCGCTTCTTAATGGATCATCCAGGCTGTGTGTTGGGCAGTTTTGACCCAGACTCGGCACAGGAGGTGCGCAATCGCTTTGGGCATTACTGGCTAGATGATGCGAAAGGACGGCATGTGTATCTGCATGGCATTGCCTTAAGCCACAAATTACAAGAGAAAGAGCAGTTACTCAACTGTGCAGCCTATCTCGAAACAGTGACTTCTGAAGATGATGCTTGGAACACGTTAAAAGACTTGAAGACCCGCTTGAAAGAAGGGAAAATTTCGCTCAAGTCTTACCAAACGGCTTTGAACGTCCTGACTCGTTCCCCTGAGATTGGACATGGGTTGTATCGCCGCTACATGAAGCATCGCCCTACGATTAACAAGGCAGAAAAAGTGGAATTGTTCTGTCATGTTGAGCAGCGTCCTGATCCCGATAGCCGCGTGATGTTATCGGATAAAGTCGATCGCTTAGGCATGCCGATTTCCAAACTGAACTGGAAAATTAGCGAACAAGAACGGCAATCGGTTCGACGCTTAGCGCATTTAATTTGTGATGAATTCGATCGCTTAGGTCTACCAAAGCCAACGCTATCGGCTTGGTTGGATCAAAAAGAAGGATGGGAGTCGAACTTTAGCGATCGCGCTCATCCGACGGGCACAACGCGCATGTCAGATGATCCCACTCAAGGCGTGGTCGATTCTAATTGCCAAGTTCATGGCGTAGAAGGACTGTTCATTGCAGGTAGCTCTGTTTTCCCAACGGCGGGCTATGCGAATCCGACGCTGATGATTGTTGGTATGTCGCTGCGGTTAGCCGATTGGTTGAAGTTTAACTACTTACCAAGAGCACAGAGAGCGATCAAGCTAGAACAGAGCGTAGTGTAGAACGCAATCATTCGCAAATTCTGCTTCTACCCGAGGCAGAATGTCTTGCTAAAAAAAGAGACGTTGCGATCGCAACGTCTCTTTTTTAATGATGAATATGTAATTAAACCTTCATCGCCTTCGCTAATTCTGCTGCAACTTCAGGACGTGAGAATTCAGGCGGTGGCAACTCACCCCGACGCAGCATTTCTCTCACTTTCGTCCCTGACAAGTGAATGCGTTCTTCTGGCAAACTCGGGCTGGTCTTGGTCGTCGCCATCCCTTGTGTCCGAGTGCAGTAAAACGCATGTTCAAATTTCAGAGGCTGAATGCCTAATGTACCTGGCTCGAATTCATCAAAGATATATTGTGCGTCGTATGTGCCGTAGTAGTCGCCGACCCCTGCATGATCTCGTCCCACAATGAAATGGGTACAGCCATAGTTTTTCCGAACGAGCGCGTGAAAAATGGCTTCGCGAGGTCCGGCATAGCGCATGGCTGCGGGATTGATGGCGAGAATGACTCGATCGTTGGGGAAGTAATGCTCCAACATGATTTCGTAGCAGCGCATCCGAATGTCTGCAGAGATGTCATCTTCTTTCGTTGCACCGACCAATGGATGCAAGAACAATCCATCTACTGTTTCCAAGGCGCACTTGATGATGTATTCATGCGCTCGGTGAATTGGATTGCGAGTTTGGAATCCAACTACTGTTTTCCATCCTTTTTCTCGGAATGCAGCCCGTGACACGGCTGGATCAATCTGATAGGACGGAAATAACGGGTGCGGATCACGCTCTAATAACCAAACCTCGCCTGCCAAATTGACATTGCCCTGAGCGTAAACAACCGCAACTCCAGGATGCTTTTCTTCATCGGTGCGGTAAACCTTTACGGCTTCGCGCGCTTTGTCGTATGTGTATTTCTCGCTCAACTGTAATACGCCGATATATCGTCCAGCCGAGTCATCTAAACGGACTAAGCTGCCTTCTTGTAGCGGTGCAGCAACTTCTTCAGTCACCGAGAGTGTGACCGGAATCGCCCAGGGTAACCCATTGGCAAGGTGCATTTCTTCGACCACACGATCGTAATCAGCTTTGCCCATAAATCCGGTCAAAGGGCTAAATCCACCGATCGCGATCAGTTGTAGATCAGAGACTGCTCGTTCGTCTAATTGAACACGAGGCAGGAATTCAGCTTTTGAGAGGAATTCTTCGCGCTGAGCGCCAGTAACAATGCGGTTAATTAATTCTCCGCCGTGCGGTGCGATGCCGTCAGGGTGACTCATGGTATGGAAATTAAAGGGTTTAAATTTCCGCTTTTCACATCGGAAAAGTGGTCTTTATTAAAGTTAGCAGGATGTGTGCCGATTTTGTAATATCGCTGTTCAGAAAAATTGAACTGCAATCTAGTCAGCTTTTCATTCTGCGAAAGAAGATTTTGATCTCATCGAAACCAATTCAGTTGGCTGACTTTTTCGATCGACAAGGGCACGGTATTCAAGCTATCTATTCAAGTGACAAGGCGCTCATATGCATAGCGTGCCTGAAGCTTAATTTTAAGCTCAAGTAGAATCTCTTTTGCGGTAAGTATTTGCTAAGTAACAATTACTGTGAACGTTTTCTGCTGATTTAATAGAACGTCGCATTATCTGTCTTAGTAAGTTTTACATCAAGCCTATAGCCGTTCCACGCTGGAGTTTAAAGTCAAACTGAGATCTTTATCAATAGCTAACAGTTTTGTTAGAGCAGCAAATAGAGTCTCCTTGCTTCGTTGACAGTTCTCTCGCCACTACACAGCAAAACTATTACCGTTCGATCTAACTGGGTGAACTGGGATCGTAGGCAGACGAGAACTAGCTTTCTTGAAGAGGAAATACTTAAATTTTCCGTCTAAACTATGCTGTCGAGGGATATTATGCGGAATATCAGTTGATTTAATGTTCCAAAAGCCGGAGTTAGGCAGGGACAGTCGATCCAATTCTCTAATTTGGGATGTTATGCTGACTTTGAGCAGCCTAAATCGCTCTAGAGGGTGTTATGCCGATGGCTTTCCGTCTAATGTCCAAGCTTGGAGAATTAGGCAGAAAGATTCAGTTTAAATAAATAGTTAGGCTTTCAACTAAGGAGGAGCCCTTAATGAGTAATGCCCTTTTCAATAGTCCAAAGCGTAGGATTGCGAGGGCAAGAAAGAACATTGCCGAGTTAATTCAGCATATCCAAGCATACTTCGATCAAGCGCCTTTCGGTAGAGTCACTGAGCCTGATGAAACGGGCGCATATCAGGTTCATAAGATCAAGGTCTTGCAGCCCATTCATGACGAGCTAATTGACGAGGCAGTTAGTGCAGCAGAAGCGCTTCGAGCAGCACTAGATCAAGCTGTCTATGCCACAGTTGCAGCGAAGGGAGTCGAAAGCCGCAGCGTGTACTTTCCGATTGCAAAATCGGAGAAAGACCTAGACGGTGTAATAAAGCGAGGAAAGGATATCCCGCCTGACATCGCTGATCTTTGCAAGAGCTATCGCCCGTATAAAGGAGGGCATGAACTTTTGTGGGGTCTGAGCGAGCTACGCAATGGAACCACGCATAGGCTGCTTACTCCAATTGGCATGACTATAGGCCAAGCCCATATAAAGCACATGCGTTGCCCTGGCCTCATAAAAGAGATGACTTTCCCGCCAAGCTGGAACACAGAGAAGAGTGAGCTAGTAGTCGCCATTATCGGGCATGATACGCATATTGAATTTGATATGGAACTAAGCTTCTATATAGCCTTGAGTGGTGTTGAGACGCTTGAAGGGTGCCCAGCTCCCGAAACCCTTTCTGCAATGGCCGATGAAGTGGAGAAAATTGTTTTGGCGATTGAGGAAAAATGCAAGAGTACAACCTGAGTCACGAACGCAAGCAGTTAAATGCAAGACTACCTTGTTAGCATCAATAATCACTGGGAGGGTAGCGTGTTCTTACCGCTCTCTACTTCGCGCCTCAGCCTAATCGTTCGTTGCAGCTGATACTTACACATCCTGTCATTCCGGCTAGACTTTATTGGCGCGACTGAACTATGTAATTAGCCTGCTGGAATTGTTAGTTACAACTAGGCTTAGTTTGAAGTGTGAGCAATAGAATTTAGAGAGTCGTTAGTTGAGAATCAACATGCATCCAGAGGATACCGCCACTCGATACGATCGCATTGCCTCTTGGTGGCAGATTCAGCATCAAAGCTCGTCTTATGGGATTGCACAGTTGGAGCGGGCTATCAGATTTATTTCTAACAAACAATTGGCGATCGATATAGGATGTGGCAGCAGCGGGCGTTTTATCCAAGTCCTAAAGGAACATAGATTTCAGGTAGAAGGACTTGATATCTCTGAGGAAATGATTGATTTAGCTAAACAACTGCATCCAGACATCACCTTCTATCGAGCAGACATCTGCTGTTGGAATCCGCCCAAACTCTACAGCTTGATTGTTGCTTGGGATAGCACATTTCATCTGCCATTAGAGATGCAGAAACCTGTTACACAAAAGTTATGTGATGCTCTTGAACCGGATGGCGTGCTGATGTTCACCTGTGGAGGCGGATATAGACAAAGTGAAGTTTCTGGAACGTTTCAAGGTCAGAACTTTGAATACAGCACGCTGGGCGTAAATGCTTTCCTCAAGATTCTGGCTGAGCGTCAGTGTACTTGTCTTCACCTTGAATACGATCAATATCCTGAGAATCATGTTTATATCATTGCTCAAAAGACTGGATCGACTTTGAGCTAAATCGCGATCGCCTCAGTTGAAACCCTTGCTGGGAATGTATTTTAAGTCTTTTATTCCGGGCTAAGCAGTCAAACTGCTATTTTCCCCTTGCTCAAGGAACTGCTGCTAACAGTGGGTGATGCCGAATCAAGTTGGTATGAGGCGAACTGTTAGCCTTCCCTAAAACGGTTCTTCTTTAGATCGTAAAGAGCTGAGTAAAACAAATCGAGAGTTAGAAGACGTTGGAGAAGCAAATAAGATCTCTCTAAGTTTGACTTTCATACGGCACTCCAAACCTGAATAATGTGGGTTTCGTTACTAAAAGTGCTACTTCACCAAATCACTGAGATGCTCGCTCCACTACTCTAGGTTATCGATCATACAGTCTAGACTCTGCTATCAGATTTAGAGTACACTCATCTCCAAGACATTGAACCGACTATGCATAGACTTCAGAAGATAACAGCAACCATACTCTGCACCTATGTTAGCTTGGTAGTGCTGACGATTGTCGTCATGCTTTTATTTCAACAGGCTGGCTTGTTTTTCCTGAGTTCGTTCTTACTTGGCATAACTTTGCCAGGAGCAGTTCTGTTGCTTTTGTTGCAATGGTTTCCAGGATTAAATAGTCTAGGTGGTACTATTGCTTTATTGTCAATCGGAGCGCTAATCAATCTCTCAATCATTTTTCTTTTGATTCGGCTGAGAATAAGAGAAGGTCAACTGATTCCTTTAAGGAAAAGAGTTTCCATTATTACTACACAATTGTTGAGCCCCATTGTTTGTTGGGTTCTTGCATTAGTCATCGCAATACCGATTTCAGCCTACATAGACAGAGATTGGGATGGACTCATTTTTTCTCCAGGTATGAATGCCCTCTTCTATGGGGGAGCACTTGGCGCATGTATAGGTCTATGGTTTGGCATCCTAATGTCTATTCAGGTGATGCGTGGTTAACAGCCCCTACACATTGCTGGAAAAAGCATTTTAACGGGTAAAGCCTTGTAAGGTTTCTGTATCTCGAAGCACTCGAAGGAGCGTAAGAATTTCTAGCTTTCAATGATCAAGGAACAGCATATCGATAACATACGATCGCTGACATCAATCCACGGCTCTTGTACTAGGATCACGCCATTTGCCAAGTCATTTCTTGACCTGCCCATAAAGGCACAAGCTCAGATTCCGGAAATGGAACTTCATCGGGAACACGCCAAGTCGTTTTGGTCAAAATAATATGTTCGGTATTGCGTGGAAGTTGATAAAAATCTGCTCCATAGAAGCTGGCGAAAGCTTCAAGTTTATCCAGCGCATCAACGCTCTCAAATGCTTCTGCATACAACTCCATCGCGTGCAGAGCCGAATAGCAACCCGCACAGCCACAGGAACTTTCTTTGCTATTGCGAGGATGAGGAGCGCTATCGGTGCCTAGAAAGAATTTAGGATTACCAGAGGTTGCTGCTTGCAAAAGTGCCGATCGATGTTCCTCTCGTTTCAAAATGGGCAGGCAATAAAAATGGGGGCGAATCCCACCTTGAAATAGGCTATTGCGATTAAACAACAAATGCTGTGGCGTGATAGTTGCAGCAATGTTGCTTGCCGATAGAACATACTGCACTGCATCTGAGGTCGTAATGTGTTCAAGAACGACGCGCAGCTTGGGAAATTGTTGCTTGAGCGGGATTAAATGTCGATCGATAAACACCTTCTCGCGATCAAACATATCAACCGTGTGATCAGTCACTTCTCCATGCAACAGTAAAGGCAGATCGACCTGCTGCATCGCTTCAAAAACGCGATCGCACTTGCGAATATCCGTTACCCCAAGGTCTGAATTGGTCGTTGCTCCGGCTGGATAGTACTTGACTGCTTTGACAAACTGAGAGGCTTTTGCCGCGATAATTTCTTCGGGGCTGGTATTGTCAGTGAGGTAGAGCGTCATCAGTGGCTCGAACTGTTGCCCCTCTGGAACGGCTGCAAGAATGCGATCGCGATAGGCTGCGGCATCAGCGACCGAGCGAACTGGAGGCTTCAAATTTGGCATGACGATCGCGCGGGCAAACTGACGCACCGTATGCGGCAGAACTGCTTTCAATGCCGCGCCGTCGCGTAGATGGAGATGCCAGTCGTCAGGTCGGGTAATCGTGAGCTTTTGCATTTCTCAATTATAAGACTGTGAGTGCCTCAGAAAGACATACGCTAATCGGCACAGGGAAAAGAAGATGATTTCTTGTGTTTGACCAGACGAGACTTTATTTGATGTAGAAGAATCGAGATTAAATGCTTCAGTAATATTTCGGATACATTATCGAACAATGTATCGATCTTACGCATTCTTCATCAGAACTTTACCGATTGCGCTCGAATTTCGTCTGATCACCATCGACACTCAGCGTTTGTAGCTTGTATGGTAGTAGACGGACTTCTTTCGCATACTTAGCAGGTTGCTCAATTGTTTGCAATACAAGTGTTTTTCACCCCTTTGAGTGTTTTTTATAAAACCTAAGTATGCTGTTTAATTCTTTACGTTAATCGTTTTTTATGTCCAGGTATTTTGGGAGAAACCGATGTTTCTTGAGTAAATACTGAGTGGACGACGTGTACGTAAACAAACTTAGCTCCCAGGAGAGAGTTGATGACGTTACGAGGAACTGAATCCCAGGCAAAAACTCGCCTTTTGCTGACATTGTGGGAGATGAGCAGTATTGAGACCGAAATCAAGAAGAGTGATTTAACGAGGCGGTTGCAGCGCAAAGGTGAAAAAGCCGCAGATTACCAGCCAATTTTTTCGACATTAGATAAAAATGGCGCGATCGCGTTAAAAAACAAAATGGTTCAACTCAATCCGAAAGGGCAACAACTCTTAGAGAGGGTCTAAGAGCAGAGTCGTTTGAATTTGATGCCAGTATTGGGGCGAAGACAGCAAATGCTTTGTTTAAATGGATTCGGATAAATTGTGCAGCCAGTGTGATAAATGTTAACGGGAAGAAAAGCGCGATCACATCTTATGAGGACTTTAAGCCTGTTGCGCTGGAAGTATACGATCGCCTGAATCGTGATTTCAACCTCGATAACTTAGTGGCAATTTACCGGATTCGTCGGGAAATTGGGGAGCGAGTTGAGCGATCACATTTCAATGAATGGTTGCTAGAAATGCAGGCAAATGATGTCTTACAGCTACTTGACAAATCCCATGACAGGTCTTCGTTCAACTCGCCCCGGAATTCCATTCCAGGGCGAGCCAGCAGCGAAGCGAGAGAACTCGCCAAACTGATGTTTAATTCTGCCCATCTACTTCTCTGCTGTGAATTTAGATTACTTCGCCAACTGCTGAATCACCACTGGCAACACAGGTGCAATCTTCTTCAGAAAACTAGTGCGTTGAGACTGTGGAGCTTGTGATACTAATCCTTGAGGCGGTGCTCCAGGCGGCAGTGCTCCAGGTGGGAGTCCTTGAGGTGCTCCAAGTGGGAGTCCTTGAGGTGGTGCTCCGGGCGGCAATCCTTGTGGTGCTCCCGGTGGTATCATCGGCGCACCTCCAGGTGGCAGTATTGGAAGATTAGAGCGCATCACTTGAGAGCTTTGAGAAGATAGAATTTGACCTGGAAGTTGAAGGACTTGACCGGGAAGCTGCATCAATTGAGCAGGTAATGCACCTAACCCTTGATTCGGAGCACCTTGAGTCGGTGTTGAAGTACACAGTGCTAGACAAACTTGTCCGCCTTCGATCAGGCTAATATCCGGGAGAAGAGACTGGGCAGAAGCTTTTGACGGACTACTATAAGTTGCACTGAGTAAAATCGCTAGCATTCCACTTACTTGAACGAAAGCATGAAGGGGCTTAGACATGAGTTGACCTCTTTTACAAAATGATAAATCTGTTACTTCTATGAATCACTACGACTTGAAAAACGAGCTTATGCAACGATTCGAGATAACTTACGTTGAAATTCGATCGCATGTTGAGCATTCGGAATTTTAGCGGCCAATGCTGTGAGCAATCCCTCTGACGAAGTGACACCACTGAGAACTTCTTGAACTAAAAATCGAGCAACTGGCCCGATGTAATTGACTAACTCTCGCTCGCATTGATCAATCAATACCGCACTAATTGTTGCCTGCTGTGGTGCGATCGCGGATTGACTCACCACTGTAACCACAGGAACCTGGCTCACTAAGGTAGTATCTGAGTTCTCTAATGCTGCTAACACATCTTGAGCGGAAGCATACCGTTCACTCGGCTTGTCATTCAGCATAGTATTAAGCACTTTGGCAAAGCGATCGCTGACTTGCACATGCTTTTGCCACTGCCAGGAAAGTGTCCGAGAATCGACTAAATTCTTTGGTTCTTTTCCGGTTAAAAGTACGATCGCGGTTACTGCCAAAGCATATAAATCGCTACTAGGAAAACACTGCCCCATCCAAAGCTGCTCATGAGGTGCATACCCTACTTTTCCAACGATCGAATGCTTTCTCGAATAAGCAGGAACTTCATTAGAAAGCTGCTCGATCGTCCATTTTCCGACCCCGAAATCAATCAGCATCGGAACATTGAGATCTTGATGCAGCATGATATTGTCCGGCGAAATATCACGGTGAATGATATTACGATCGTGAATATAAGCTAGCACTGGCAGTAAATCTTTCAGCCAGTGCAGAACTTCTCCTTCAGCAAATCCTTCTCCCTGCCGTTCTCGCAGCAATGCAGAATAGGTGCGTCCTTTCACATACTCTTGCACCAGAAACAGACGATCCATTTCTTCAAAACAAGCCAGAAACTTTGGAATCTGAGGATGATCAATGTCATGCAAAATTTTAGCTTCTCGCTCAAATAGATCACGAGATTTTTCAAGCTCATATTCTTCTGTACTGTGCGGATGAAACTCTTTGACGACGCAAAGCTCATTAAACCGATGTCGATCGACAGCGAGATAAGTTCTACCGAAGCCTCCCTGACCGAGGACTCGCTGAATCTGATAGCGATTGCTGAGTAAAGATTGAGCAGAGACTTCTGATTCAGAAGAGGCAAACAGCGATCCGGTAATGTGTTCGAGTGAGCCATCGACATAGAGTTTGAGTGGAACCATCTCAGTTCTGCCGTTGGACTGCACTTTGGCGTAGACAATTCTGACAAAGGCATCTCCTGCTTGATGCTCAACCATAAAAACCTCCTGTGTGGATAATCTTGTAATCCAACGACTGGATAAATTGAGAAGTCCAGTTGAGATGATTGACTGGCTTCTTCTGTTTCATGCGAATGACGAACAGTTTTTATGCAGTTCACCTTATTGAAAGCAAGCGTAAAACTTTTTCCTGAAATTGTGTGATTCAGATATAGCAATAGTTTCAAGGCTTTTAATTCAAGAAATTTTCGAGTCAGTCTGCATAAGCCATTGGAACAGGTCGTAGTGCAGAGTGTGAGAGGAAACGAAGCAAATCACTCAACTCTGACTCACTCGAACCAACAAGTTCAACAATAGATTCGACAACGCAGAACAACACTGAATGTGTCACAAAAAATAGACCAAAAGATTCAGAGCTGCATAAATCGAAAAACGAGTCGTAGAAAAGAGTGAACCGCTAAAACAAATCTCTCAGATTCAACTCAAACACACACTTTATTCAACAAGGGACAACGAACAATGACTACTGCAAAAGCAATCAAAACTTCCTTCTTCGGTTTAATGTCTGCTGTATTGATGACCGCTCCTGCTTTCGCTCAAAACGCAGCTTCGGTCGTTCAACAATCCAGCCAAGGAACAGAACAAGCTGGAGTCGGAAACGTTTCGGTGCAAGGCAACTTACAAACGGCTGATGTGACTCAATTGAGTTCACCCGTGTATCCTTACGGCGCCAGCATCAACGGCGCAAACGTGATTCAAGGCAACTCTCAACAAGCAGGTCAAATTGGCTACGGCAACACCAACATTCAAGGCAACGCAACCAGCGCAACGGTAACGCAAGGAACACCGACTTCTCCTTGGTTCCCCGGCTATCCGACTCCGGGTGTAAATGGTGCAAATGTCGTTCAAGGCAGCCAACAAGGTGCATTTCAATTCGGTGGATTCAACAGCTCTGTTCAAGGCAGTGCAACGGATGCAACCGTAACCCAACACTAAATTTCACAACCGGGTTTCGCCGATTCCCCACTCGCTAAAAATCGGCAGACTCACTTCACACTCTATTCAACAAAAGGAAAAACTCATCATGTCTGTTAAATCAATCAAACTTGGCGCGATCGCATTGTTAACTTCTGTTTGTGGCTTCGCAACGGCTCCCGCTTTCGCCCAAAATGCAGCTTCGGTCGTTCAAACTTCGGATCAGAGCACCACTCAAGTCGGTAGCGGTAATGTATCTGTTCAAGGAAACGTCCAAACTGGAGTTGTCACTCAAAATGGTTCGCCTTACTACGGAATTCAGTGCTTTGCTGCACCCTGCCCAACTGCTGGAATCAATGGCGCAAGCGTGATTCAATCGAATGATCAAAATGCCACTCAAATTGGTCATGGCAACACTTCGATTCAAGGCAACTCTTCGACTGCTAACGTCTTCCAAGGCAGTGCTCCCTACTATCCTTACTATCCTGCCCCCAGCAACATCAATGGTGCAATGGTCTATCAAGGCAATGTGCAAAATGCAGGTCAGTATGGCTATGGCAATACCAGTGCTCAAGGCAATGCAGCTACCGCCGTTGTAGGTCAGCACTAAGCTCAAGATTTACCGCTCAAGATTCACCCAGGTTTGCCGATTCCTGATGCAAAAAATCGGCAGGTTCATTTCCTCTCTCCCAATTCTGGAGTCACACTCATGCTTAAGTCACTATCAATTGGTCTTCTCTCTACAGCAGCTTTCTTGCCTTTCGCACCTGCATTTACGTCGTCTGCTTCTGCTCAATGCGTCATGCTTGATGTCTCGAATCAGTTAGCTATTCATGGATCGCCAACCCCTTCCACTCAGCAAAATAATGTGGGCATGACTGCAAATGGTGGATGTGTTGGTGGTGCAGCAGTCACGACCAATTCTCAAACAGCAGTCACACCGGGTACCGCTACGCAAATTCGCAATAGTCAATCGACAATTACAGATGGAATGCAGGGAGTTCCAAATGTTCCAGGCATTGGAGGTCCGACGATTCAGATTCCAGTCAATACTCAAGTTGATGTTTATAGTCCTGCGCTCGATCCGACCTTTATGCATCGCTTTAGTGGAATTCCACAAACAAACATGGGTTAAGTGCGACTCATGCCTTGCCTAAAAATATGCCCCACAATTCAGGAGCGACTCCATCCGATCTCCTGAATTTCTGTGACGGTGATTGTACTTTGGAGGACTCTTTATGAATTCGCAATTATTACTCAGATCGAGCTTTGGAACGTTCTGTGTGTTCTCGCTGTTGGCTTGCCAGAGCAGTTTTGCTCAAACTTCGCTTCAAATCCGCAATAACAGTATGGTGATTCAGTCTAATGGGCAAACAACCCTTTTGAATTCTTCCTTGCAAAGCAATCGGCAGCGAACTTCGGTCACACTCAGGTCAACGGCTCTCAAGCAACCGTGTTGGTTAACTGTGTCGATCGCAAAAGGACAACTCGGTGGACAAATCAAAATTGGAGACAAAGTGATTCAATCGCTGAAAGGCTCGCGAACTGTTGTTAATCTGGCTCCTTATCTCTCCCGCGGAACCAAGACGATCGACATTTCCGGCAAATATCAGCCCGCGCGTGGAGCGCTACGCATTGAATTTTCAGGGGCAGGAACTCAAGTTTCACAGCAAGCAAGTGGCACAGGCACGTTTAATCACAGTTTGATTGTCAGCGTCCGTTAGATACAAAAATCAACGATCGGTAGACTCAATCGTTAAACGATCGTTGATTTTTGACGAATTTCTCATTTCTTGATCTTAAAAATAGAAATAAAACTTTTCTAATCACGATGAAACGACTTCTAACAACTTTTGTTTCTATTGCGTCTGGAATCGCCACTGTCCAATTCATTCACAGTCCGGTCTGTCTTGCTCAAACTGCCACAAGTAACCAAAACAGCACCGTTGGAGCAAACTCGAACTTCAACCAAGTGTTGCAAAACAATCCACAAGTTCCCATCAACAGCGTCAACACCACTAATATTCGCGTTCCCAATATCTACCCGCTACAAAACCTCCCGAATGCCTATGTCAATACGGAGAATGATTTTGGGATGAACTTGTCAGTCGGTGTCAACACATTAGATGCCTCAAATGTCACCGTTTATTTAGGCTTGATTTATCAACCAGGACGAAGCGCAGATCATCAAGCCCGAATGGCACGACTCCGCAAAGAGACGGAAGTGTTAGAAGTTCAGAAGAAGAACATGGAATCAAATTTAACCCTGCTTCAGAAACAGATTGAAGAAGCAAACCTGCGCTTGCAGAAACTGCAAAAAACACCTTAATTTGGACATTTATCCGCAGCGATCGTCACTAAAAATGACCCTAGCAACTGCCCATTCATCAGGATTGCATCACCTGATCGCTCCCCAGGGTTGCGAGGTCGTAGAACTACACCAAAACCAGGGGTTTTCCACACCCGACAGTCGCTTCTAGGTTTGCGAAGATGATGTTGTCGATTGAAAGAGCGCCATCATGAAGAAGTTCCTAGTTCAGCCCCTCTACAACTGGTATCGCGCCCTTCTGCGGAATTCTAAATATCGTTGGATTGTGGTTGCAGGTAGTTTGCTCTATTTGATTAGTCCACTTGATTTCGCAACTGATGTTGTTCCAGTTCTAGGTTGGATTGATGATGGTGTTGTGATTACTGTACTCGCAGCCGAGGTTACTCAGATTCTAGGTGAACAACTGAAGAATCGTAAAACCAAAGCGAACAAGGCTGATTCAGTCGTAACCACTTAAGTCGATCGCCACTCTATCACTTCATGCGGAAGGTTAACTATGTCTGACTCTCTTAAAGATCGCCTTAAGACGGATCTTCAAGCCATCAAAACAGAAGGCGGAAACCGAACATCTCGAATTCGCGAAATCATTCAGACTGCCGCGACCCAATCGATGACAGAACTGAAAGAAGGTATGGGTGAAATTCGTGCGACTGCCAATCAAAGCATTTCAACAGTTGCTCAAACATTGAATGATGCAGAAACGCCTGAAAGTTCTGAAGCACCTTCCTTTTCAACCATTTTCAAAGGGTTGGGGAAACGGCTTGTGAATCAATTGAGAAGTCAGCTTGTTAACCTAGATGCAAAGTTGGTAACTCAATATGGAAATCGGTATGAAACGGTGAAGCAACGCATCGGATTGTTCCAACTTTGGTACGACAAAACGAAGGCGAATGCAGAAGCAAGTGGGATAGATCCAGTGCAGCAAAAGCAAGCAGAGATCGAACTCAAGATTGCGAACCAGGGTGCATTTGTTGCCCGAAAAGAGCAGCAAATTCGGCAGCAAGTCAAAGAATACCTGAATACCGTAATCTCTAAATCCTAGAACTTTCAGAGGTGCGCCAAGCTTTTACAGCTCAACCTCTACGAGCACCGCTTCATCACCGCTCCAACGTCCAAAATTCACTCCATTGAGGTTAATTTTATGCAACTCGTTCGGTTACTTCTAGCAATTCTTCTGCCTCCTGTGGCTGTTTTCATGACCTATGGCTTTAGCTTCACGCTCATCGTGAGTATTGGGCTGACGTTGCTTGGTTGGGTGCCTGGCATCATTCATGCACTCTGGGCAATCTCGAAGCATGACGAAAAGATCAAACAGTCCACGATCTAGCTTCCACCTACACTTTCTACACTCTCAAATGAAGGAGAAACAAATATGCTTAGCTTTTTGCTCACCACGCTGACCACGGCACTCGGTCTTTTGGTTGTTGACCTTGTGATTCCGGGTGTGACGATCGCAACTTTCCCTGCTGCTTTAGTTGCCGCAGTTTCTGTTGGATTAGTCAACGGTTTCGTGAAGCCTGTACTTTCTGTGCTCTCTCTGCCGATCACCTTTCTAACCCTCGGATTGTTCTCGCTCGTTGTCAATGGACTCTGCTTCTGGCTCGCTTCAGTCTTTGTGCCTGGGTTCGCAGTTCACGGATTTCTAGCTTTCATTTTGGGACCCGTTGTTCTGTCTTTTGCAACAACTTTCTTGAACAAGTACTTTGCAGAAAAAGGGATTGGTTCTTTGCCTGCGAACCAATAATCTGCTTCTAAGCTAATAAAAGAGAGATCGCATCAAGTATGCGATCTCTCTTTTAATTTGTCGAATCAAACCGAGAACGCACTCCCCCATACTTCAGCCAATACTGCTTCAAAGAATGACAAGGCGTATGCAAACTCGCTTTCGCTTGATACAGCACAACCTGCCGATGCTCCCCCATCCAAAGCTTATCCGCCGGATCAATAGAAATCACCGAACCTCCTAGCGCCGCCACACACTCAGAAAAGCGCTCGATCGCGCTGAGATCAACCGATTCAAACACAAAGAAATGACCCGCACAAATCAAATGACGACTGCGAATCCAAGCTTGCATTTTCTTTTGCGCGAGAGAGGGAGAAAGCTTCTCATCCTCAGCAGAACTTCGATAGAGATCAGGCGAAGAGTGCGTTTTCATTGCGAATAGCGCTATTCAAAGGTCAGGAGGCGATGCCTTTTTATTCAAACTCCGTCCGCAAAGGCTGAACGTTTTATTTATACGATTTCTTATGATCGAATTCTCTTATAAGCCCGCAGTTCTGAGTCTTAAGGTTCATAAATCTTTGTGCAAATCTTGTGCAAAAGATAGAGGTGTATAGTAAAGTCCTGCTGTATCGTAATTCGGTATAAATGTCTAGCCTCAATGTCGTTAAGTTGACAGAACTTAATGATTTAGGCTGGCACAATGTAGAGCATCAGCCATTTGCTGATGATTTAACGAACGAGGACTTCCGTATGAGTGAAATACCTATGGGCGGGCAAATGCTTTGGAAACTAGAAGGAAACAATCGCGTTTTACATTTACGACACACCGACGCAGAACCTTGGCGACATTACGAAGAGTTTCCCCAGTATTTTCTTCCTGACCCGCTAGGATTTTCTAAAGGACTCGCAACCTTCATTGCCCTACGCAAAAAAGACTGGACAGCGACCGTTGCTTAAATCTGTCGCGAACGGCGATCGTACCTTCCTACGATCGCCTTCTCATTTTTGAGAAAAGAAATTAAGCGTGTAGTAGCCCAATCCGCCGCAAAACTTGAGCAGGCACGCTATTCAGAAGTTCTAGACATCATTTGGATTGTAACGATTTGTAAAAATACTTTGTAACAAATCGGGATTGAACGACATAGTATAAACAAGCAAGCTGAAAGACAGACTACTGCCTGGAGATGCCGATTGGTTCGTCATCTTGCAGTGAACCGTCAATCAGCGATCGCAGGAAATGAACGACTCTCGCAGCATCGCGACGGGAAAATTCAACCCACAGATTCTCAACTGGACTAAAGGAAGCATTCTTTGGTCGAATTCTTTTTGAACCTACACGCTAGACGCTATTAAGAGAGAAAGATTATGTTGGACGCATTTGCAAAAGTAGTTGCACAAGCTGATACACGCGGCGAATACCTGAGCGCAAACCAAATCGATGCCTTGATCGCTATGGTTGCAGATGGCAACAAGCGCATGGATGCTGTTAACCGGATTACCAGCAACTCGTCGAAAATTGTTGCAGATGCAGCTCGTGCATTGTTTGCTGAGCAGCCTCAATTGATTGCTCCTGGTGGAAACGCATACACCAACCGCCGTATGGCAGCGTGCTTGCGCGACATGGAAATCATTTTGCGCTACGTCACCTATGCGATCTTCACAGGCGATGCAAGTGTTTTAGAAGATCGTTGCTTGAATGGTTTGAGAGAAACCTACTTGGCATTGGGCACCCCAGGTGCATCAGTTGCAGCAGGCGTTAGCAAAATGAAAGACGCAGCTTTGTCGATCGTGGGTGATACCAATGGGATCACGCTTGGCGATTGCTCTAGCTTAATGTCGGAAATCGGTGGCTACTTCGATAAAGCAGCAGCATCTGTTGCTTAATTTCTCATCTGCATGGGTCGAGAACTCTACATCGATCCATGCCGTTCCAACAGACCCGACCAGAATTTATTGGAGAGTTCCGATCATGAAGACCCCTTTAACCGAAGCAGTTTCAACTGCTGATTCTCAAGGACGTTTCCTCAGTTCAACCGAAATGCAGGTTGCATTCGGACGTTTCCGCCAAGCATCAGCAGGTTTAGAAGCAGCAAAAGCATTAACTGCGAATGCAAATAGCTTGGCAAGTGGTGCTGCAAATGCAGTGTACCAAAAGTTTCCCTACACCACGACCATGTCTGGCCCGAACTATGCTTCGACGCAAACCGGCAAAGACAAGTGCGTGCGTGATATTGGTTACTATCTGCGCATGGTTACCTACTGCCTAGTCGTCGGTGGAACTGGCCCGATGGATGACTATTTGATCAGCGGATTGGCTGAAATCAACCGGACGTTCGACTTGGCTCCGAGTTGGTATGTAGAAGCGCTGAAATATATCAAAGCAAATCATGGCTTGAGTGGCGATGCTGCTGTTGAAGCAAATTCCTACCTCGATTACGCAATCAATGCTTTGAGCTAAAGTTTAGGTTGACTCCTGCCCGGAAGAGCGCGCGATCGCGAATTCGTGATTGTGCTCTTTTCCGGGCAGTTTCTTATTTAAGATAAGAGTGGTGAATCACTTTTAAAGAAACTGTTATGGCAAATGAAGCAGAGCTGCAAGCGGGTCTTCAAGGTGAGAGTTTGACGGTAGAACAAGCGATCGTTAATCTTCAAGGTGAGGATTTGGGATTGCGTGTTTATGCTGCTTGGTGGTTAGGACGATTTCGCGTCAATGCTCCTCAAGCGATCGAGATTTTGATCGCGGCGTTAGATGATGAAGACGATCGCACCGATGCGGGAGGATATCCGCTGCGCCGCAATGCAGCCAGAGCTTTAGGGAAACTAGGCGATCGACGTGCAGTTCCGGCCTTAATTCATGCACTGGAATGTTCGGATTTCTATGTGCGTGAAGCCGCAGCCCAGTCTTTAGAGATGTTACAAGATTCAGCCTGTGTGCCTCGGCTGATCGAATTGCTGAATAATCAAGTGCCTGGCACGTTGCCTGCACCTGAACCTCCTCAGCTAGAACAACCTTTTGATGCCATTTTAGAAGCGTTGGGAACGTTAGGCGCGACTGAAGCGATTCCTCACATTCAGCCATTTCTAAACCATTTTGTCCCTCGAACTCAATTTGCTGCATTAAGAGCGATGTATCAGCTCAGCCCGAAGCCTGAAATTGCGGCTGAATATGGCGATCGCTTAGTGCAAGCACTATCGAGCCAAGATTTACAACTTCGGCGCACTGTCTTAGCAGATTTAGGCGCGATCGGATATTTAGCTGCAGCAAAACCGATTTCTGAAACCCTAGCAGAAAATAGTCTGAAATTAATTTCTTTAAAGGGATTACTCGAAACGCAATTAGTCGAAAGTCCGCTCCCCAACTTATCTGAGGGCGCAATTCAAGTGATGCACTTGATGGATGAACTCCTTTAGACGCGATCGAGCGACAATACACTTAGCACTTAAATTCTTCTCCTCATGTCTGACTCTCTTTCATCGTTGATTCAGGCGGTCGATGCCGCAGATTCTGCTTATGCTTTGCTCAAGGCTGTTCAAAATCTTGCCGACGCAAAGTTAGAAGGTGCGATTCCAACGTTGGTCGCCTCGCTGAGCTATAACAATCCAGGGGCAGCCGTTGCAGCCGTGGAAGGATTAATTGAGTTAGGAGAACCTGCGGTTGCACCCCTGCTCGAACAACTCGATGGACATAACTATACAGCACGAGCTTGGGCGATTCGGGCACTGGCAGGCATTGGTGATCCAAGAGGATTAGTGACATTGTTAGGCGTCGCAACTGCTGATTTTTCGCTCAGCGTGCGGCGAGCCGCAGCCAAAGGACTCGGAACCATGAAGTGGCATTGGTTCCCAGAAAATTTGTTAGAGATTGCTCAAGAAGAGGCCCTAGAAGCATTGATCTTTGTCGCACGCCAGGACGAAGAATGGGTGGTGCGCTATTCAGCGATCGTGGGCTTACAAGCTTTAGCGCAAGCAATCTCACAAACCTATCCCGAATGGCGATCGCAGATTCTCGCTCAGTTTGAACAAATTGCAGAGCAAGATGAGAGTGATGCCGTTCGTGCTCGTGCATGTTGGGCACAACAGCAAGTGCAAAACGCAGTCCCCGCTCCTAAAGTCGAGGAGCAACCCTCTCCGCTATCTGCATCCGATTGGCAAATGATTTTAGATAAATTGTACGATCGCAAAGGGCAAGAACGGCTTGTCCTCGCCGAAGGTGATCCTCGCCGCTACCGTGGACTTGCTTTATCACTTTCTCAAAATGATGAGAATCTCTGATGAGGAGATAGGGAGCAATCTGAGTTTGGGTTCTCCCCACTCCGCAAAATGAATGCAACGACTAGCAACCTCACAAAAAAGAGGGAGCATCCAAACTCATCGTTTTAGATCTCCCACTTAATTAATAGAACTGTGAAAAGATTATTCGCCGTGCTCTTCAGAAGCAGGTGCAGGTGCTGCTTGTCCAGCCGGACGAATGTTCACAATTCTTCCACCCATGCGGGTAATCTTTTGCATCTGAGCATTCATCTGACGATAAGGCACAGCATAGGTCACCGTGCTGCTATTCCGAACCGGATAGCTGTTGTTCTCCGTCTGATCGTTTTGACGTAGACCTTCGACTTCGTAAAGGAAAACACGATTATCTGCTGTTGCAGACCGATTTGATCCAACCAACATAATGACACGCTCCTTTTATCTATTGCGCCAAAGTTACGCTAGCTACTTTACCGCCCAGCTTATTGATTTGCTGAAGCGTGCTAGACAACTGCTCGTAAGGAACTACGATCGCTTTATTGCTGCGACGTACCCAAGGATAGCGAGGCAACGAAATGCCAGCCACCTCAATCCGGTAGAGCCGATCCGAAGATCCAGTGGAAGACCGTCCAAATGTCCGAGTTGGAGTTACGCCTTGCAAAGAAGGACGATAAGCAAACCCGCTCGAACCGCCAGAAGTTCCAATGACAGCAGAAGCACTGTTTCGAGCCAGTTCCGATGCCAAGCGAGAACTTGCGCCCTCTAATTGAGAACGATCGCTACTTGCATAGCCGCGATACAGCCGGAACATGCGAGTAAATCCAACGGTCTTTTGACTAACTTGGGTTGAAAAACCGCGGTAGTAAGGAACAATATTGTCCCCAAAATTTGCATCATACTCAGCAGAATCGATATAAGAATCAATATCCGCCTCATATCCCTGCGTCTGATAGCGATCCAAATGCTCAATCACTTCTGCTTCATCGTAGGGCGCACGACCCAAGAGATGCTTGAAGTTCAGCTCGATCACACGAGTATGAAAATTAGGATATAAAAACTTCGTCTTGTAGAGTTCAGATTTTGCGACTGCGCGGACGAATTCGCGCACGGTGATCTTGCCATTGCTCAGCAACGACTCTAGACCCAGCAATCGCTCTGATGCCATCAAGTGATCGTTGCCCAATACATGACGGTAAACCGCCTGAATTACGATCTTGGCATCCTCTGGAGTCCAATTCGATCGTAGTTCAAGCGGGCGGGCTTCGCTAAATGCATCAGTTCCCAAACGGGAAGCAGCAGTTGTAATCGCCACAGGATTTTCTCCTCTAATTGTTTCAATTCAACGGGGTGAAATTGACAGCAAGATGCCCAGACCTCCAACCTCCTGTAGATGCGTCGTATCGGGCATCCCGCAGGAAATAGTCGCTCTGGGCATTCAAAATTCCCTAGCTTAGGGCATTGATTGCATAGTCAATGTAGGAGTTTGCTTCGACAGCAGCGTCGCCGCTCAAACCATGGTTGGCTTTGATGTGCTTCAGAGCTTCTACATACCAGCTCGGAGACAGATCAAAGGTGCGGTTGATTTCAGCCAATCCACCGATCAGATAGTCATCCATCGGTCCGGTGCTGCCTGCAACCAAGCAGTACGTGATCATGCGGATGTAGTAGCCGATGTCACGAACGCATTTTGCTTTACCAGCAGGGGTAGAAGCAAAGTTGTTCCCTTGCATTTGAGTTGTGTAGGGGAACTTTTGGTAAACAGCGTTAGCTGCACCATCAGCCAAGCTGGATGCTTTGGAACTCAAGCCTTTTGCAGCATCTAAGCTAGCAGCAGCCTGACGGAAGCGTCCAAATGCAACTTGCATTTCGGTCGAGCTGAGGAAGCGACCTTGCGAATCTGCGGTTGCGACCGCTTCTGTTAAAGGCGTTTTCATACCTAATCAACCTCTCAAGATGGTGTACAAAGAATGTTCAAATTGATTCAATCGTTTGGATGCGGGTTGGTCTTAGAGACTAACCAACTGCTGCTGCTGCTTTGTCGAAGTAGCCGCCCACTTCCGCCATCAAGGAGCTACAGTCACCACGGGTTACACCGTTGGGATCGTTTGCGATTGCAATTGCAGCTTCTTTCATTTTGCCAACGCCAGCAGCGACAGAGCTACCAGGAACGCCTAATGCGAGGTAGGTTTCGCGAAGTCCGTTGAGGCAACGATCATCGAGAACGCTGGAGTCACCTGTGAAGATAGAGTAGGTAACATAACGCAAGATGATTTCCATGTCGCGCAAGCAAGCTGCCATGCGACGGTTGGTGTATGCGTTTCCACCAGGAGCGATCAATGCAGGCTGTTCTGCGAACAATGCCCGTGCTGCGTTAGCAACGATAGCGGAAGCGTTTCCGGTGATGCGGTTAACTACGTCCATCCGCTTCGAGCCGTCTGCAACCATTGCTTTCAAAGCATCGATTTGACTATCGCTGATGTAGTCGCCACGAGTATCTGCCTGAGCAACCACTTTGGTAAAAGCGTCTAGCATTCAAACATCTCCTGTTAATGAGATAAGTTTACTAAGGAGTTTTAAGCCTTAACTTTGGTGGAAATGAGTAGCTATATAAAGCTGCTTATTCCGCACCTAATCTCAAGTTCGTTGAGTTGAACTTGAGCGAACTGAACGATTGAAACCAGGTCAACTGCTCAGCGGCTCTCCGATAGTTATGATTAAAGCAACTTAATTGTGCAGATTTTGTGCAAATCCTAGGATCAGGCTCAAAGAAGAAGTTAAGAAATAATACGAAAGCCTCAAACCCTTACTAGACAAGAAGTTTGAGGCTTTTACAAGATTTCTGAAACCTTGCATTCCGTTTACATTTAGATACTGTTCTTAACATTTAATTTAAGCATTGCAGCTTGTCGCAATCTTTCGCGATCGCGTTCTTATTTTTGAGCAGAATTTTGGGTCAGTTCTCTTTAGCTTTGACTCCAAGCTTGAACGCGCTGAAGGCGATTCAAAATTCGATTAGCGAGATCGATCGCAACGATCGGCTTACAGAGATAATCATCAATTCCCAGAGTAAACGCGAGATTCTGAGTACTCAGGTCAGTCACAGAACTCAAGACTAAAATCGGCAGCCGTCGCCAAGCCGGCTGCTGCCGAAGTGCCTGGCAGAGTTGTAATCCATTGATTTCTGGCATATGGATGTCTAACACCAGCGCATCAGGCTGAACGGCTTCTAGAACCGCCCAAAACTGCTGCGGCTCTCCCAGTGTTGTAATGTTGAAGTGCCAGGGCTGGAGTAATGTCGGCAGCATCCGCAGAAAAGCATGGTCATCATCCACGATCATGACGCGAGGATTTGCCCTAGGGGTCGGTTCTATTTGAAGTGGAATCGAGACGATCGTAGAATTCGGCTGGCTTGGTGTTCCTGGAACCGATTGAATTTTTGCCGTCAGTTGCACAGTTTGCTGAAGCGCGATCGACAATGGCTCAAGTCGTTCTGCCTGCTGCGATGACAGCATCGTCTGGCTGGAAAATTCTTGTTCAAGTAAGCGAGCAAGCTCCATCGCTTGATTCAGTCCAAATGTTCCGAGCGTGCCCACATGCTTATGAGCAATTTGGCGCGCCTCAGCTTGTAATTCCTGGCTGCATGTTCCCGCCTGTAGTGCCGCGATCGCTTGATTGATCACTTCTAATTGCTCAAGTGCTTTTGGCTGAGTTTTACTCCAAAGATGGTTCAAAAATTCTAAATAATTGGGCTGCTTGTCTTGTTCGGGAGTCGGCGCAGGTCTTGGCTCAGATTGAAGCGTACCGAGATAGTAACCGCGTCCATGTACCGTTGTGATGAAATTTTGAGGTGCGCCAATTTCGACTAATTTCTGACGCAATCGTCGAATGTGCGATCGCACCGTTGCCTCTGAAGGAAAATCATCAGAAGACCATAAACGATCCAGAATTTCTTCTACGCTTAATAAATTTGGACTGGTGCGTAAGAGCAGTTCTAGTAGCTCATATTCTTTAGTTGTTAACGTCAGTGGTAACCCGTCATAGGTGACTTCACACGTACTCGGATTGAGAAACAACGCCCCCCAAGTCATGATAGGCAAAGGGCAATTGCTACTCCGGCGAAGTAAAGCACGAATGCGGGCAACAAGTTCTTGAGTGTCAACAGGCTTAACAACATAATCATCTGCACCTGCGTCTAAAGCACTGACCTTAGCAGTACTCGCACTTTCAGAAGTAAGCAACAAAATCGGAGTAGTGTCGTTTTCCGATCGTAATCGTTGACACAGACAAATGCCGTCTAACTTTGGCAACATCAAGTCCAGAATGATCAAATCGTAGTCAAACGTCGAGGCATACGTCCAGCCTGATTCTCCATCATGAACCGCATCCACCACATAATGATGTGCAGCTAAGTTCTGAACTAAGATCGCAGACAATGCCTCATCATCTTCAACCAGTAATATTTTCATTCAATCCACTCCAAAATCTTGGCGATCTGTTTGGACAAATCCAGAGCGTTAAACGGTTTGGTAATGACTCCGCTAATTCCTAAAGTCTGAAGTTGCTCTTCTAAAGACTGCACTTTTGCCGTTAAAAAGATCACAGGAATTCGATTTGTTTCGGAACAGGATTGAAGCGCTTTTAAGGTTGCCATACCATCCATCTTTGGCATCATATAATCGAGCAAAATTGCGTCTGGTTGTTCGGCTTGAGCAATTTGAACCCCGGTTAAACCAGAGTCTGCTGTTAAAACCGTCCAACTGGCAGTCATCTGCAGCCCAAAGCGAATCACCATCTGGATTGCTTCTTCGTCGTCAATGATCAAAATCGTTCTGGGGCGAGTTTCATGCCCGCAGGCATTCGGCTGCCTTGTTTCGGTTGCTTGGTCCATCAAGTCTGCGGGATTACAGGATTGCTTTTCCATCGTGACCTTACCTCTGCCCTAAGGTGTTGCAACTCCAAAACATGATTGACCCATCACACTAATTGCTCCGTATTTTTATTGATCATCTCCAGCATCTGCTGGCACGGATTCAGAAAGAATGCTGAGTCACTCGAATCGCTGAAATTTTCTAATTACAGCCCCAGGCTTAAAAGGTGAATGTCAAAGAACTAGACATTTTGTGCTCCTTAAATTAAAACTGAATAATCTATATAAAAATGGTGAATTCGTGAACCAGCTTCTCATGACGATAAGAGATCAAGGGAGCTGCTGTCTCAAGAATGAGAAACAAAGTAATAATCCTTAATATTAAAAAATGTCTAGCCTTTGTTGAGTTGAATAAAGTTATGCTTTGGGAGGTTGCGGTTGCTTGACGAACATGCGGTTTCAGCAGGCTACGAATCTATCAGAACTGCGATACGATGAGAAAGTTAGTTCACAACGCTTAATCAACCAGCTTTTCAAGGGTCGTTTGAGTTGAATTTATAGGGAGCGAGATTGAGATGAAGGATGCGATGGAGTTTTTTCAGCAAAGTACAGGGCGTTGGCGATCGCAGCGCACCACCCATCACCTCGCATTTAAACGCGCTGAACCGGGCGAGTCTCAGATTGAAGTTGAGGCACTCGCGGCTGACCATCCGAAAGTGATTGAGATTTGCCAGTTACATGAGGTCGATCCGAGTTTAGCGATCGGCGGCGCGTATGTGGCATGGCACGGTTCGATGGCTTGGGATAAAGATGATGAAAATCACCAAGGTTCGACCGTCTTTGCATTAATTCCGGATGCAGAAACGCCTCGACGAGGTACGCTGTTGCGCGAACGCGGCTATGCCGAAATCGTTCCGGTCGCCGGACAATACCATATCGACGACGAAGATGGCTTAGTGCTAACGACTGAATATGAAACGATGAGTTCGACCGAACGGTTCTGGTTTGCAAATCCTGACCTGCGTATGCGAACCAGCACCGTTAAGCGGTTTGGTGGATTTAGCACCGCGACATTTTGTACAGAGACTCGAATCGCTGAAACATCAGATGCTGAGGCTCCTGCGGCTGAATCTACAAAGTATTTCTCTTATTTTGGTTGGTAGAGGGTGAGCGATCGTTTGATTGTTACAACCAGTGCAGACGCTTTTGCGCGCGGACTCGATTACCTCTACGGAATTCGCAGTCTCGCGCCTGATCCAGAGATGATCGATCTGATTCATGATTCCAAGAATCGTGAAGTGATCTGTACTTGGATCGGGCGGAAAATTGATGCGGTCAATCAACGACTCCATCAAATTCTGCAAGACTGCCACAACTGCTTTCATACGTGGGAGCAGCCGAATCTCCAAATTTTTGCAGCACCGTTTGCTCGATCGTTTGGCATCGATGCCATTTGTAATCTTGAAACTGAGCCAATCACGATTTTGGTCGATGTGGGGCGAGTCTTGCCGGAAGATTGGTTGCTCCTGGTTCTGCACGAATATGCTCATGCTCATGCAGGCTCACCGGGTCATCATTTGCAATTTGCGCGATCGCTGACGCATCTTTGTCTAGGGTTGGAGATTACACCACCGATCGTGCAGCCTGGGCAGGAAGACTGTTTGCGATTTTATCCGCCTTGTCCTTTAATCCCAGACCCCTTAGCGTTTTGGAGAGGCGAAGGGCAGGAGTGGTGATATGACAATTTTGATCATCTCTGTTTAAGCTGCACCTTGCCAATTATTCTGGAGATACTTACTCTTTCTGAATCTTGAGTCATGCCAGCCCGGTTGCAGATTAAAGCTGAAGATTGCTCTCCGTTGGGGCAGTTTATTCTCCGATATCTGGAAGAAAATCAAATCAGTATGAATCGCTTGGCAGAGCTATCTGGTGTGCCTCAACCTCGTTTGAGGGGTGCTTGCTTTAAAGGGACTTGTCCGACCCCTGAAACGTTGAGAAAGCTTGCAAGAGTGATTGGCAAGAACCATTTAGAGCTTTACACGTTGGCTTACGAAGGGCGAATCGAACAGCTTCCCGAAACGGCTGAGGAAGATTCGCTCGATCGCTTAATTCGGGAGCTATTTGACACGGCTCGTGAACTAGAGTTGACTGCACCAAAGGTGTTGCCCTCTAAAGCGAAAATCCGAAAAGCGTTACTAGAGCTAGGCTTTTTAGAAGAGAACGCCGATCGAGCTTGAGCGTTTTTGCCAATAGAAAAACCTGAAGGCAAGAGAATCTAAAATCTCTTACTTTCAGGTTTTCAACGATCGACTTAATTCGGAACTGATCGATCAAACTTTCAGCACTTATCGACGATAAGGAACTGACTTCTCAATATCAATGTTGAGTGCAGAGATCAGTTGCGGCGGATTAACTCTTGGGCTGATACTGCGTGCCATATCCAAGAACGCTGCTGGGCTGCCTGCTTTGGCTTGCTTGTCTTGAGGCACAAAACTGCGAACCGTAGACTGCCACATGATTTGCGGGAAGCCAAGCTTGCCACGATAGTAATCATCGTAGCGGGGTGATTTGATGTTGAACGGAAGTTCTCCAGCAGTTTGGCTCGGCAAGATGCGACGGCGTTGGTAGGGAACCGTGTCGTATCCGAACGCTTCTAGATACTCTGCACTGTTGAGCAGATCATCGATAAACCCAACAATTCCTCGGGTTGCAACCACGATCGACCATGAGATTTTTTCACGTTCGCCATAGACATCACGTCCTAGCACCCGTTGAACGGTCTGTTCCACAAAGCGATAGTTGCTGTTGAGATCGTAGAAGCTACGCTTGTAGGTATCAGAAAGTACGAGTCCGCGAATGAAGTCGCGCACGGTGATTTGTCCACTGCGAAGTTGCGATTCTAAGAAACGCTCTCTGTCTGCTGCAAACGCATGGAAAAAGATTTGACGATATGCCACTTCAATCAGCGTGTCCATATCGGATGGGGACAGCAAGTTTTCAGTGGAGTAAATCCGGGGCTGCTCATCACTTCCCACTTCATATCCAGCGACCCGTTGGTTTTGTGAAATCGGGGAATATTCTAAAAGAGGAATTGCCACGCCTAATAATCTCCCTTAATTCTTACGAATTCTTACGTGAGTTATTCATAATCATAAGGGTGAAGGCGAGCCATTATTCGATTTAGTCTGATAACGTTTACATATCTTAATCAGAGTTGGTGTAACGCAATTTTAGACACGATCGCGGCTGAATTTGAGAGATTTGCGACACAGTTGATCATTTTACTCAACAGATATCAATTCTTGTTTAACTAACTTTATATTCTACGGAGTGTCGTTTGACGGGATCAAAAAGCCTTTTCACAATGAAAGCGATCGCGTCACTGGAGCTAGCCTGATGAGCCGACCGAATTATCTGCAAGTGTTCGCTGGTTTGATGGCATTTTTGATATGGCTGATAACGCCCCAACCTGCGTTATCTTGCTCGATCTCGTTTCATCAAGGCGTTGAAGCATTACAGACTGGGCAGTTTGAAGATGCAGTCCGTGCCTTTAGCATTGCTATTGATGCTGATCAAAATCAATCGTTAGCATATGCGAATCGCTGTCTTGCTCAGCTTGAATTAGCCCATTATTCAGAGGCGATCGCGGATTGTACAGCTTCGTTGAATCAGCAGCCTAATCAATCCGAAGTTCTGCTCAATCGTGGACTGGCTTACTATCGCATGGGCAATTATCAAGCTGCGATCGCGGATAATAGTACTCTGTTACGCACTCATGCTGATGTTCGCGCTTACTTTAATCGCGGATTGGCAAAAGTCGCAATGCAACAGTACTGGCAGGCTTTAATTGATTACGATCGAGCACTCGCTCAACAGCCAGAAGATCAATCCACGATCGCTGAGATTTATACCGATCGCGGTTTAGCTTATTTTGCATTGCAGCAGATGCCAAAGGCAATCTCAGATTTTAGTCAAGCGATTGATTTGAACACACAGGATGAGCGAGCTTACTACAATCGAGGCTGTCTGTATCGCTGGCAAGGGAATTTTGTAGCGGCGATCGCCGATTTTACAACTGCGATCGCACTTCAACCGGATCATGCAAGCGCATATTTAGAGCGAGGAATTGCTCACGCTCAGAAGGGTCGAGCAGCAAGCGCACTTTCAGACTTGAAGAATGCAGCTTCTCTGTTTGAGCAACACGGACATACGATCGCCTATCAGCAAACTGTCGCTCTCATTCAGCAGTTACAATTGACAAGGCAAACTGCGATGGGTTGAGGGTTGTCTGTGAAGCGAATGGTTTTTTGTGATTTCGATGGCACGATTACAGTCGAAGAAACATTTGTGGCAATGTTAAAGCGATTTGCACCTGAAGCTGCGGCTCAAGTGCTGCCTGAAATCTACTCAAAGCGAGTCACGCTTCGTCAGGGTGTGCGGCAAATGGTGGAAGCGATTCCTTCTTCGAGTTACTCGGATATTATTGAGTTCACGCGCCCAAAAGCGATTCGACCTGGGTTTGTTGAGTTACTAAATTTTCTAGAGCAAGAGTCGATCCCATTTATTGTGATTTCGGGTGGATTTCGAGGCATGGTGGAAGCTGTACTCGAACCGTTTCTCGATCGCATTGTGGCAATTCATGCGATGGATATTGATACGACAGATGCTTGCTTACGTTTGAATTCGCCCTATGAGAGTGGCACTGAAATTGTTGCCAAAGCTGAGATTATGGCGACCTATGGAGCAGATGAGACAATTGCGATCGGAGATTCGGTGACAGATTGGAATCTCGCAATGGCAGCTTCTCTCGTGTTTGCACGTCCACCGCTGACTCAGTATTTAGAAGAGCAGAAAAAGCCTTATCTAGCTTGGGAAGATTTCTTTGAGGTGCGCACTCAGCTTAAAAGCTATCTAAAATAGGCAACCCATTCCCTTATTGAACCCTGTTTTTTGATAGAGTGAGCGAGTTCAATCCGAGCGATCGCGCTTTTCTCTATGCTCCCTCAATCGTCGCATCCAGATTTACCGCTCACTGCTCTTGCACCGATGCAGGATGTGACGAATCTCTGGTTTATGAAAGTTATCGCTCAGTACGGTAGCCCGGATTATTTCTTCACTGAGTATTTTCGGGTGAATGATACATCGAGACTCGATCGCACCATTCTCGAAGCGATTACTGAGAATGATACAGGTCGCCCAGTTTTTGCGCAGATGATTGGGGAAAGCATTCCAGATCTCGTCAGAACTGCAAGAGATCTTTGCCGCTATGAGTGTGCTGGAATCGATTTGAATATGGGCTGTCCAGCACCCAGAATCTACAAAAAGAATGTGGGTGGCGGATTGCTGCGAGAACCTGAAAAAGTCGATCAAATTTTAGGCGCACTCCGACAAACCGTGACCGATCGACCGTTTACCGTCAAGATGCGCGTCGGGTTTGACAATACAGATAATTTCTACAAAATTTTAGACTTGATCAATCGCCACAACGTTGATCTACTCAGCTTGCATGGTCGAACTGTTAAAGATATGTATCACGGGACTGTGAAATACGATTTGATTGCTGAAGCGGTTCGATGGGTGAATTGTCCTGTGCTAGCAAATGGCAATGTCCATTCGGCGAAATCGGCGATCGACGTTCTTGCTAAAACAGGTGCAGCAGGCGTAATGGTTGGGCGTTGGGCGATTGGAAATCCTTGGATTTTTGAGCAAATTCGACAAGGATTACAAGGTGAGAAGATTACTCCTGTCCCTTTAGCTGAAGTGCGTCAGTATATCGATCGATTATGGAAAACTCCAACAGCAGCGAATGTTCCAGAGCGTGCAAGACTTGGCTATCTCAAGATGTTTTTGAACTATGTGGCGCTGAGTATTGATGCTGAAGGGAATTTTTTGAAGTCGATGCGCCAGACTCAAACTGAGACGGAATTGTTTCATTTATGCGATCGCGTTTTACTAACCGATCAGACGAAAACTTTCGCATTAACGCCTTATGCAGGAGTCTAATTCAACTGACTGCGAAATCGATTTGTACTAATCAACAGAAACGCGATCGCAAATACAAACAGCACGATCGCCTCTGGATACAGCACATCTAATCCATTGCCTTTTAGTAAAACGCCTCGCGCGATTTTAATGTAATGTCGCAGTGGATTCGCAAGCGACAGGATTTGAAAAAACTTCGGCATACTTTCTACAGGCGCGATCGCTCCTGAAAGCTGAATCAACGGAAGATTGATAAAAAACGAAGTCAAAATTGCTTGCTGCTGCGATCGCGAAATCGTTGCTAGTAAAAAGCCTATTCCAATTCCAACACAAGCATACAGCCCAGAAAAAAATAGAAACAACAACAAATTCCCGCGAAACGGTACATGAAAGATAAAGTAAGCTACCGAAAGTGCCAACATCACTTCACCTAATAGTAAAAAGAACAAGGGTACAACTTTCGCTAAGATAATCTCCCAATCTGCCGCAGGAGTCATAAGTAGCTGCTCTAAAGTCCCCGTATCTTTCTCTCGCACGACCGCTGATGTTGAGACTAAAGAGCTACCCAGATTAAGCACCAGCCCAATCACACCTGGAACGATAAACCAGCTTGAAACTAATCCCGGATTGTAGAGGATTGCAGCTTCGGTTTGAATTGGAGGAACCGTATCAGGAGAAAATTGCCGCCCAAATTGTCGAATAATCTGAGACGCATAGCCACTAGCAATCCCTGCTGTATTCGCATCTACTGCATCAATGAGAACTTGCACTTCCGCAGGTCGATCGCCTTTGAGCGATCGATTAAAATCGCTTGGAATGACTAATCCCGCTGTAATCTCGCCTTTTTGAACTTGCTGACCTAATGTGCGCTCATCGATCGGACTCGATTTAACGTCAAAGACCCGATTGACTGTCATTGTTGCCGTCAATTCCCGGCTCAGCGTCGTGTTCGCATAGTCCACCACTCCAAGCTTCAGATGCTGCACATTCGGACTCAGAGCAAATCCGAAAATCAAAAGCTGGACTGTTGGCGGAAAAACGAGCAGAAAGATCAATTGTTTGTTGCGGAGAATTTGCCGAATCTCCTTAAGTGCCAAAACAAAAAATCGGCTGGCTAGGAAGTGACGAAGGATGGGCATGGGTTGATCTCTAATTAAATCGGAGTGGGAGTGGGGAGTAGGGAGTGGGGGAAATCTACTCTTTTGTTCTTCAACTGCAAGCTATCCGGGTAGCTGCATTCGACCTAGGATTCGACGAGCGATATTGAACAATACAAACGCAATCGCGGCTAAACACAGCGGAGCCGTCCAAACTCCCGGCCATCCTGCTCCTCGAACAAACGCATCTCGCGATAGTTCAATAAAATATCGCGCTGGAACGACACTCGAAACTAGCGATAACGGAAATGGAATGTTGCTGAGTGGATAGATAAAGCCGGATAACAACAGCGCAAGTAAAAATCCAGCCGTTGCGACCGCTTGCACAGCAACCGATCGATTTCCAGTTCTCACTCCAATTAACAATCCAAACATCACACTTGCTAGCAGAAACAATGCTCCTCCAATCAGAAACGGAGTCGGATCGCCGACAAACCTCAACTGCCAAATCGCTGCTCCAATTCCTATCACCACGATCGCTTGTCCGATCGCAATTAGAAAATAAGCCAAACATTTTCCTAAAAGTAATTCAGCCGCACTAATATTAGAGGCGTAAGTTTGTAGAATCGTCCCTTGCTCTTTCTCTCTCGCCATTGCTAGCGCTGCAAGTAAACTCGGATAAACTGCCAAAATCACCCCAAACACTCCAGGAACAATATACAGAGATTCTTGCCGCCCAGGATTAAACCACAATCGAATTTTTGCGACTAATTTAGGAGACGATCGTAGTAAACCTTCATCCTGAATAAACGCATTTGTGAAGGCTTGAAGACTATTCTTGATCACCCGCGCATTGTTCACATCAGTTCCATCAATCAGCACTTGCACATTTGTTGATCGACCTGCTTCCACATCTGCACTAAACTTAGGCGGAATGATCACAGCAGCTTGAGCAATCCCGCGTTCGATGCCATCTCGTAATGGATCAAGCCCGCTCCATTGCACCGGAACAAATTGATTCGTCACATACAGCCTTTCTGTATAAGTTTGACTGAGATGAGTGCGATCGAAGTCCTGCACAATCAACGCAATATTCTTTGCCTCCAATCGAATTGCAAATCCAAAAATGAATAAGGTCATCAATGGCAAAATAAACGCCAGTGCTAGAGTTAAGCGATCGCGTCTAAATTGAGCCAGTTCTTTCTGAGCTTGAGTGAGAATACGTTTCATAGCTTTGCCTGAGCGCGCTGGACAACCCCGATAAAGGCATCTTCGAGGGAGTAGGGAATGGGAAGTAGGGAAATAGGAGATAAATTTGCAGCGATGAGCCGCGATCGCAGTTCTTCAATCTCTTCGGGATGATCAATCACCACATGTAAGCGATCGGCAAAAATTGAAACACGCCAACTTTCCATCTGTTGCTTGAGTAAGTTGGAAGCAATTTGAGCGTGAGGAACAACGACTTCGATCAGTTGTCCAGGTTGCGCTGCTTTAATCTGACTCGGTGAGCCTTCTAGTACCGTTTCGCCTGCCACCATAAAGCTCATTCGATTGCATTGTTCTGCTTCTTCCAGATAGTGAGTAGTAACCAAGATCGCAGCACCATTTCGGGCAAAATCATTGATCAATCGCCAGAATTGCCGTCTTGCGAGCGGATCAACACCAGATGTCGGCTCATCCAAGAATAAAATATCAGGCTCATGCATCACAGATGCGCCAAAAGCAACCCGTTGCTTCCATCCCCCCGGCAATTGTCCCGTGACCATATCTTCCTGTCCTTCGAGTCCGCAGGTTGCAAGTACCCAGTCGATCTTCTCGCGTCTGTGTTGACGCGGCACGCCATACACACCACTGTAAAACTCTAGATTTTGAACAATCGACAAATCATCATATAGCGTAAATTTCTGGCTCATATAGCCAATTCGCTTTCTCAAATCGCGACTGCGAAGATTTCCCCGTTCTCCGCCAAGGGCAATCTCACCTGAGCTAGACGGCAGCAATCCACACAGCATTTTGATCGTGGTGGTTTTTCCAGCTCCATTCGCACCAAGTAATCCGAAAATCTCACCGTAGCGAACTTCAATATTCGCATTCCTAACTGCTTGGAATGTGCCGAAGACTCGATTGAGATTATGCGCATAGATTGCAATCTCTTCTGGAGATTTCCGACCCGATCGAGCACGCGGAAATTCTAAAATCTTCGGAGCTAAACCTTGCTGCCGCAGTTGAGTGACGAAAACATTTTCTAACGTGGGTTCTGTAATCTGGAGTGAGGAGAGTTCTAGCTGTCGATCGCGAAATTGCTCTCGAATGGCTTGCTCTCCCACTTTTTCATCGACGACTAACACATCTAAGCGATCGCCAAAAGTTTGCACATCTGCAATCTCGCGATGATCGCTCAACATCTGTTCGGCGACTGCAAGCTGCGGGGTATGAACTTCCAGTCGATGCAAGCCTAAACTTTGTCTCAATTCAGCCGGAGTGCCAATGTGCTGAATCATTCCGTCATACATCAATGCGACTCGATTGCAGCGTTCTGCTTCATCTAAATAAGGCGTTGCGACGATGATTGTCACTCCCTCGGCTGCTAAAGTCGCAAGCACATCCCAGAATTCACGACGCGATACGGGATCGACACCCGTTGTCGGTTCATCGAGCAAAAGCACTTGAGGCTGAGAAATTAAAGCAGAACAGAGTGCGAGTTTTTGCTTCATTCCGCCTGAGAGTTGTCCAGCTAAGCGATCGCTAAATTGATCTAAGCTCATCAATCGCAGATACTTCTCTCGCCGCTGTTGAAAAAGATGATCTGGAACTTCTCGCAAGCCAGCCATGTAGCGCAGATTTTCATCAATGCTGAGATCCAAGTACAACGAAAACTGCTGAGTGAGATAGCCGATCTGCAATCGCGCATCTCTCGGCAATCGTCCCAAAACTTGAACATTGCCACCAGTTGCTTCCATCACCCCTCCTAGGATGTGAAAGGTCGTCGTTTTCCCGGCTCCATCCGGACCAATCAAGCCAAACAGTTCACCTGAAGCAACACTAAAATCAATCCCGCGAACTGCCGTCACGCGACCATATTGTTTCTGCAAGTGCTGCACTTGAACAATCGGATCAGCAACGCGCTGAGAAAGAGGAGCAGATACGATCGCAGTCATAGCTCTACTCCTTGAGTAAAATTTCTCCGTCCGCAGGCATTCCAGGCTTGGCAAATCCGGCTGGATCGTCGATCGCAATTTTGACTCCAAAAACTTGTTTAACTCGATCGTCGCGAAAGTAGATATTTTCTGGCGTAAACGAAGCTTTTGGATCGATCGCAGCGACTCTCGCACTGAGCGGCTCTTTCGGAGCAGAATCTAAAAATACTTGAGCGCGCTGACCTACACGAATTTTGCCAATACTACTTCCAGGGATATATCCTCGTAAGTAAACTGTGTTCAAATCAACCACCGTTAACAATGTCTTGCCCGTTGCCACCACTGCTCCAGGTTCAACAGGTCGAGCCGTAACCACACCACGAATCGGACTTTTCACAACGAAAGAATCTAAGCGTTTCTGAATCTGTTGCTGATTGGCTAACGCATTTTTCACTTTTGCCTGTGCGGCAGCGAGTTTTGCTTGAGCTTGCTGTCGTTGCTGTTGTAATCCAGCCAGTTGTGCCCCGCGAATCTCCGGATTCAATTCGGTCGTTTCAGTCTGGGTTAATCCACCCTGCGCCGCATTCAACTGATCTCGCGCTGCATTCACCGCTTCTTCTCGCGCTTGTAAAGTGGCGATCGCCGTTTCTACGCCTGCCTGAGCCGTCTCAAAATTCATTTGAGCTTGATCAAACTGCTGCCGATTCACAGCGCCTTGAGTCACTAACTGAAATGCCCCCCAAAAACTAGACCACTCCAAGAGCGACAAGAAACCGTTTAAGGAGTAGGATCAAGTGCATGTCAAATCAAGCCAAGAAATACAGCCCGCAATTCAAAGCCAAAGTCGTCCTCGA